>CAVBBF010000003.1:0-64085 GCA_963593735.1 Phascolarctobacterium succinatutens | reverse complement strand
ACTTCGGCGTTTGCAAGGCAATCCGCCTCGTTCGCTTTGGCTACAACACATTCACCGAATGCGTTGTTTAACGCGTCGCGCCTATACCGCCATTCAATTTTTTCCGCTTGCGCACAAAGTGCGCTTTTACCAAGCAGATAATTTGGTGAAATTGCGGCGTGAGGTTTTATCCGTGTTTGTACTGATAGCACAAATTCTCTGCGCTCGTCATTCTGAGGGAGCGGAGTGACCGTGAGAATCAAGCGGAGCGAAATGCGGCTTCGCCTTGATTCCTACGTCGCAATGACATTGCTCCTCTGAATGACATATGGATGATTTGAATCTTCCGCAACTGCGCCAACGGCGCAATATCGCTGCACACATAGTGTGCAATATCACTGTTGCGCAGCAACAATATAACTGGACAAAGTGCAATATCACCGTGCCGCAGGCACGCTTCACCAAGCAAGCACTCGTGCGGAATTGTGGTTGGATTCTTTGTCCTTGTTTGAACTGATAGCACAAATTCTCTGCGCTCGTCATTCTGAGGGAGCGGAGTGACCGTGAGAATCAAGCGGAGCGAAATGCGGCTTCGCCTTGATTCCTACGTCGCAATGACATTGCTCCTCTGAATGACATATGGATGATTTGAATCTTCCGCAACTGCGCCAACGGCGCAATATCGCTGCACACATAGTGTGCAATATCACTGTTGCGCAGCAACAATATAACTGGACAAAGTGCAATATCATCGTGCCGCAGGCACGCTTCACCAAGCAAGCACTCGCGCGGAATTGTGGCTGGATTCTTTGTCCGTCTTGTTCGGGAGAGCAAAGAGGGCTTGCGCGGTTAGTGATTGCGAGAACAAGTGCGGTTTTTGACAATCGCCCCAAAAGTTTTCGTTTCTATTTATGGGATTACCACGCTTCGCTCTGAATGACATCGTGGGCGATTGATTTTGCCGCAACGCCGTTTGAGCAATGGGGCGCGGACGGCGGTTTCTTCTCGTCTTCGAAACACTCTTAAAAACTGCGATAAATCGATGCATAACGCGAAAGAGGCACTCGGACGGCAACCCTAATTTACTAATCGTAAATGAGTTGACGAACGAGTGCCTCTGCCAAAGTTAGGCGCGATTTAGCGCAGTTTTTTCTCGGCTTTAATTTCTTTTTTCTCGGTCTTATCCTCTATATCCTGAGCCTTGATAGCCTTGCGGCGGGCTCTGTCGCGTTCGATTGCCGCTTGAAGTTTGGGAAGTTTGCCTTGCTTGAAGAGAATTGCAAGGACGATTGCAACGATTATAATTGCGCCGACTACGCTTCCGACAAGCGCAAGCGTGAACGTAAACCAATCAAAGACAAACTCGCTGCCGTTTTGAGCGAGATTTGCGTAGTAATCGATGCATTTTTCGATTTTCGCGCCGTCGTTTTTTGCAAAATTCGAACGCAACGTATCGTCAAGTCGTTCGTCTTGCGAGATGATTTTCACGATTTCGTCGGCGTTCCAGACGTAGACAAACTCGTTTGAGGGATGCGATTCGACCGGAACGTCCATGCCGATGACTTTGACGGTCATTGCCCAGTCCTCATACGAGCGGAATGCTCTGACATAGCCGTTGTCCCACACTTCGAGTTCGGCGCGCCAACCGCTTATCGTATTGTTGATGGTAAATGATTTTACGCCGATGTCGAGATCAAGGCGCGAGTTGGCTTGGAAGTCTTTGAGGAGTTTCTCGTCACCGTTTTCGCAGTCGATTGCGAACGTAACGGAATAGCAGCCTTTTGCGGAATCATAGGAAATTTGGCAATCCTTAAGCAATTCGCGATAAATGCGCATATTGTTGAGTTCGAGTTGACCGTCGCGGCAGTTTCTGTCCGCCTTGTATGCGTCGAAATTCTCGTACTCTTTGGGTTCTTCGCCCTTGGGAATGATAAAACTCGCATACGGGAATATGTTTGACGTGCAATCCATTTGAGTTGCCGTGCCCATAATGTACGCGTAGTTGTATTTTTGGCTGTCGAGGGTGTATGCAACTTGCAGATTGCCCGCGATGGGGCTCATAATTTTTGCGATTGTTTCAAAGCCCGCAACGTCGCCCTTTGCCGCTTGCGAAGCGAGTTGATAGTACCATTTTTCGCCGCTTTGCAAGGTAAAACCGTTCATATACACTCTGCCTTGTTCGTTTCCGCCGAGCGAGCGTTGAACCATAAGCGAAATGCCTTTTTTCTGATGTTCGTTGTTTAGTCTTGAATTGTTTGCGGTGTTGTAAAGGAGCATAACCGCGTCTTTGATTGCGTCTTGGTCTTTTGTTTCGTCATCGTCGGCTTTTATGCTCTCGGCAACGCCCTTTTCAATGACGGATTCTTCGGACGCGTCAAAAAGCGATTCAAAACCGCTCGGTCTTGTCGCAACGTTTGCAACGTCTTTCAAAAATTCACCCGTAGACTCGACTTTTCCCTCTTTGTTGCAAGCAACAAAAAGCAATGCGCTTGCCAAAAGAACCGCGACTATAAGCACTATGCAAACAACTTTTCTCATCTTCTTCAACCCTTATTTTCCATTGATTCGGCACAATCTTTTGATATGAAATCTCGATTGCAAACGTGAATGGTCAATCGTTTTTTTGCTACAACAAATATCAGATTAAACACCTCGCCGACGGGCATATTGTCTCGTCGCGAGCGCTGCGATACAATCTGTTCGATTTGCAATAATAGTAATATGGAATGCCCCTATAAGTCAACATCAAATCTCTCGCCAAACCTTAAAATTTTCTAAATATTTTTTTGGATAATCGACACATGATTTTTAATTGTACAAAAACTGATTTTTGTTGTCGAAATTGAGATGTACTTATTAACGGAATGTGTCAATTCGTTGACGGAATGAAACCGCCGTCCGCGAAGTATTGCAGAGCGGACTTATTAACTAACACTCATTCGAGGTGTGCTTATTAACGGAATGTGCGATTTTGAAGACGGAACGCGAGCCGCAAGGCGGCGAGCCTATGAGCGCCGAGCTTTCGTCACGCACAAGCCCATTTGCTCCAACCGCAACATGTTGCAGTTGTTCGCCTTTGTCCTTTGCGTTCCTCGTCCCACACGCCAAAAACTGCTCTTTCATCATATAACTCAAACACAAGTTCGCTTGTTTTTGACGTGCGGGAACCCTTGTGCGTGTAGTACGAGAATGCGTGGCATTCCGTTGCGAAGCCGCCACGCAGGCGAAGTGGCATAATGAGAGAAATGCCCCTATTTATGCGAGTGCCGTCTGTCTCCCCCGCGAACGACGATTACTTATGTAGGGGAATACCCCTAACTGAGTGGTGGGAGAAATACCCGAGAGGGAAAGAGGGGGTGCTTCTATTTTAGGTACACGCCCATCACTCTTGTAGAGAAAGAAAACAAAACCGTGATGATTGAGATGAAGAACAAGGAAACGCCCTTTTGCGAATCCGCCCAACGTACCGAATCGTACGTGACGGGTGAGCAAAAGGGCGTTGACGACGTTATTCGCTCAATCATCACCTGAGGGGGACGGTGGCGCGTGCGTCAAGGGTTAAATCAGCACAATCCGCACCGCTCTTTATGAGGAAACAAGCGGCAGCGCCGATCATTGCGGCGTTGTCGGTGCAATATTTGAGTTTGGGATAATGGACGTTGCAACCTTTTGAGGAAAGTTCGTCGAAACGACGGCGAAGTTCCTCGTTTGCGCTGACGCCGCCGGCAACGGCTATGTCTTTGATGCCGGTTGCTATAATAACTTTTTCGAGGGTGTCGACAAGTTGCGATACGGCGCATTTTTGGAAACTCGCGGCGATGTCCGCACGAGGAATTTCTTCGCCTTTTTGCTCTAAGTTATGAACAAGATTTATGACGAATGTTTTGAGTCCGCTATAACTGAAATACAGGTCATCTAACCCACTCGATTTGGGTTCGGGCATATTGTAAACGGGCTTTCCTTCACGCGCTAATTTTTGAATTTCGGGACCGCCGGGATAGGGCAATCCGAGCACTCTTGCAACCTTGTCGAAAGCCTCGCCGCAAGCGTCGTCGCGGCTCTGCGCAATGAGTTCGATATGCTCGTAATCGAGCACTTTTACGATTGCGGTGTGTCCGCCGCTTGCAAGCAAGCAAAGATACGGCGGCTCAAGATTGCTGTCGATATAATTTGCGGCGATATGCCCTTTGACGTGAGACACGGCAAACAGCGGTTTTTGCCACGCATAAGCGAGTCCTTTTGCAAAGTTTACGCCCACCAAAAGCGCGCCCAAAAGTCCTGCGCCGTAGGTTACGGCAACAGCGTCGATGTCGTCCTTTGTCATATGCGCTTGTTCGAGTGCTTCTTTGACGACGTTTTCGATTGCCAACGTGTGGTTTCTGCTCGCGATTTCAGGAACTACGCCGCCGAATCGACGGTGTATCTCTATTTGCGTGGCAACCACGTTTGACACGACTTCTCTGCCGTCGCGCACAATCGCGCAAGCGGTTTCGTCGCAACTCGACTCGATGGCAAGCACCGTTAAACCTTGCTTTTTCTGCAAATCGTTCATTTTTTGAAAATTGATTTTATGCGGTTAGAATACCGCTTTTGCGAGGTTTTTGCGCCTTGCAAAACATTAACGGCACGCAAAATGCGCACCGTCGGAAATTGCTCGTTCGTATCTTATTTCTGTATTGACGAAAGTTTGAGATACTCGTTGATAAATCCGTCGAGATCGCCGTCCATAACCGCTTGCACGTTGCCTGTTTCGTAGTTCGTGCGGTGATCCTTGACCATCGTATACGGACAGAAAACGTAACTGCGGATTTGGCTTCCCCACTCGATTTTTTTGAGTTGACCGCTGATTTGCGCCGCTTCTTCTTCACGCTCGCGCTCGCGCTTTTCTATGAGTTTGGAGCGGAGCATTTGCATTGCAACTTCTCGATTTTGAATCTGGCTTCTCTCGTTTTGGCACGCTACGATAATGCCTGTGGGAATGTGAGTAATGCGGATTGCGGATTCGGTTTTGTTGACGTGTTGTCCGCCTGCGCCCGATGAGCGATAGGTGTCCACTTTCAAGTCTTCGGGGCGAATTTCGATTTCGGACGTATCGATGATTTCGGGCATAACTTCGAGGGACGCAAAGGACGTGTGACGTCTTGCGTTTGCGTCGAACGGCGAGATACGCACGAGTCTGTGAACACCTTTTTCCGCTTTGAGATAGCCGTACGCGTTGTCGCCTTCGACTCTGAACGTAACGGATTTTATGCCCGCTTCGTCGCCTGCGAGATAGTCGAGTTCGGTGCAAGTCCAGCCCGTGCGCTCGCAATAGCGCGTATACATCCTGTAAAGCATACTGCACCAGTCTTGCGCCTCGGTGCCGCCTGCGCCCGCGTGCAAGGTAAGAATTGCGTTGAGCGAGTCGTACTTGCCGCTTAAGAGCGTTGCAAGCGACAAACTTTCAACCGCTTCGGAAAGGTCGTGAACGGTCGTGAGAATCTTCTCGTCCTCAGATTCGTCACTTTCGAGTTCCACGATGTCGATTGTATCCAAAGCGTCGTCGATGCGCGCGATCATCTTTTCGAATTTCTCGATTTTGCTTTGCAACTGGCTCATCTCTTTGGACACTTTTTTTGCGTTGTCGGGGTCGTCCCAAAATCCGTCGGCGTTTTGAATCGCTTCGAGTTGCTTGATTCTGTCGCGGATTTTAACGGGATTTATGCTTTCGTAAGCGCGCACCATTTCCGTGCGCATTTCTTTTAGTTGGTTTCTCGGTTCGTTGTAGTCTAACATATTGATTTTCCTATTATAGCGTCACCATTTTTCACGATGCGATGTTTATATGCTAAAATTTGCTATATAAAACACCGTTTTCGTTACTTATTCTTTCCGCAGCAGTTCTTATATTTAAGACCGCTACCGCACGGACACGGGTCGTTTCTGCCCACTTTTTTGTCCGAGCGCACGCTCTTTTGTGCCGCCGCGATGTTTTGTCTTACGGACGAGGTTGAGCCGTCTTCTCTCTTTTCGACGTGGATTTTGAGAAGTATGGAAGCGGTTTCGGAATGAATCCTCGACACCATGTCTTCAAACATATCCCAGCCTTCTTGGCGGTATGCGATGACGGGGTCGCGCTGACCGTAGCCGCGGAGTCCTATGCCTCGTCTTAGCGCGTCCATCGCGTCGATGTGGTCCATCCACTTCGAGTCGACCGTCTTCAAAAGCACCACTCTTTCGAGTTCGCCGAAGTCGAATCCGTCCGCCTTTGTCGCTTCGACTTTGTCGCTATAATCTTTGAGCGCGACTTTCAAAACCGCGTCTTTGAGTTTGTACACGTCGAAGCACGAGCAGAGTTCGGGGGTCATAAGATTGGTGCCTTGCGGAAGCATTTTTTGTTCGAGAGATTGGTTGAACGCCGCATAATCCCACGTCTGATAATCTGTCTTGTAGTCGGCGTAGTAGCCGATGATTTCTTCTGCAAGGTCGTCTATCATATCGAGGATTTGCTCGTGCACGTCCATGCCGTCAAGCACTTTTCCTCTCTCTTTGTAGATGATTTCGCGTTGCGCGTTCATAACGTCGTCGTAACTCAAAACCTGCTTTCTTATCGAATAGTTTCTGCCCTCGACGATTTTTTGCGCTCTTTCGATTTGCTTTGTGATTATGCCGTTTGAGATAGGCACATCGTCGGGCAAGCGCATAGTTTCGGCAATGGATTTCATCCTGTCGCCGCCGAAAATACGCGCGATGTCGTCCTCCATCGAGATGTAGAAAACCGTGCTGCCCGGGTCGCCCTGACGACCGCTACGACCTCTCAACTGATTGTCGATACGTCTGCTTTCGTGGCGTTCGGTTCCTATTATGCGCAAACCGCCGAGCGCGACGACTTTCTCTTTTTCCTCGTCGCAGATTGCCTTGAACGCTTCATAATGGTGTTTGTACACCTCTTTCGCGGCGATAATCGCAGGGTCGTTGCTTGCGTGCGGAGAGGACGCCATTTCGATGACTTCGAGCGGATAGCCGTCCTTTTCCATACGTTGTTTGGCTTGGAAGTCCGCATTGCCGCCGAGCATAATATCCGTTCCGCGTCCTGCCATATTGGTTGCGATTGTGACTGAATTGAGTCTGCCCGCTTGTGCTATTATCTCGGATTCCTGCTTGTGGAATTTTGCGTTCAAAACATTGTGCGGTATGCCCTTGCGCTTCAAAATATCACTGAGTTGTTCGCTCTTTTCAACGCTTATCGTACCGACGAGAAGGGGTTGCCCCGTCGCGTGATGGTCGATGATATCTTGCACGATTGCGGTGATTTTTCCGCTGACTTTGGTGTAAATCTGGTCGTGTTCGTCAACTCTTTGAGAGGGTTTGTTTGGCGGAACGGTGACAACGTCGAGCGCGTATATACCCTCGAATTCGTCCTCTTCGGTCTTTGCCGTACCCGTCATACCCGCGAGTTTTTTGTACATACGGAAAAAGTTTTGGAAGGTTATCGTCGCAAGCGTCTTGTTCTCGCTTCTGATTTGAACGTGTTCCTTTGCCTCGATCGCCTGATGCAAGCCTTCGTTGTAGCGGCGACCTATCATAATACGACCCGTAAATTCGTCCACAATCAACACTTCGCCGTCGCTGACGATGTAGTCGGTGTCGCGCTTCATAATGAAGTGTGCTTTGAGCGCGGCTTGAATGTGGTGATAAAGGTCGGTGTTTTCGAGGTCGGTGAGGTTCGCGACGCGGAAGAATCTTTCCGCTTTCTCGATACCTTGATCGGTGAGCATTATCGTCTTTTCTTTTTCCTCGATGGTGAAATCGTCGCCCTCTCTGCACTGACGCGCAAAATTGTCCGCGCTCTTGTAGAGTTCGCTGGATTTTCCGCCTCTGCCCGAAATGATGAGCGGCGTTCTCGCCTCGTCGATGAGAATGGAGTCAACCTCGTCGATTATGGCGTAATTGAGTTCGCGTTGCACCTTGTCCGCTTTTCTCACAACCATGTTGTCGCGCAAGAAGTCAAAGCCGAGTTCGTTGTTTGTGCAGTAGGTTATGTCGCTTTGATACGCCTTTCTCTTTTCTTCTACGCTCATTTGCGGCACGACAACGCCGACGGTAAGCCCCAAAAACTTGTAGAGTTTGCCCATCCATGCCGCGTCGCGCGTTGCGAGATAGTCGTTGACCGTGACGACGTGAACGCCCTTACCCGTGAGCGCGTTGAGGTATGCCGGAAGCGTTGCCACAAGCGTCTTGCCTTCGCCCGTACCCATCTCTGCGATACGCCCCTGATGAAGCGCGATACCGCCGATAAGTTGAACGTGGAAGTGGCGCATGCCCAGCACTCTCTCGCCTGCCTCTCTCACCACCGCATATGCGTCGGGAAGAATATGGTCGAGTGTTTCGCCGTCTGCGAGCCTCTTTTTGAGTACGTCCGTCTGACTTACGAGCGTATCGTCGTCCATCGCCGAGTACTTGGGCGCGAGAGCCTCGATTTTGTCGGCGATTTTGTTGAGTTTTCTGACCTTAAATTTGTTTTCGTTAAAAAGTGCCATAGTTCACCTTTATTATATTTGAGCAAATTTTATTACATAAGATTATACTATACAAATTCGCATATATCAATCTATATCACTCGTTTGGGATTTTAAGTTGCGTGACGGCTGCCGTCAGCACGCACACTTGTCTCGCCTTTGCTTTGAGCAACGTCTTTGCGCACTCGTTGGCGGTCGCGCCCGTGGTGAAAATGTCGTCTATAAGCAAAATCTTTCTTCCCTTGACTTGCTCGAAAGCGCAAGCAAACGCGCCGTCGAGATTGGTTGCTCTATCTTTGCCTTTGAGTTCCTTTTGTTGCGAGGTGTCTTTCACCTTGACGAGCGCGGGAAGCACGGCGATATTAAGCCTTTTCCCCACCTCGTACGCCAAAAGTTCGGCTTGATTGAATCCTCTTTTCTTCACTTCCTCGTTCGTCATCGGCACAAAAACGATGATTTCCGAATCCATACCGCACTCGAGAAACTTGTCCGCCATAAGCGCGCCGAGCGTTTGAGCGATATATGTTTTCTTGCCGAATTTCAGTTTGTATATCAACTTTTTCACTTCGCCATCGTATGCGAGGGGCGAGCGGTTCTTCACAAATTCGGACTTTTGATTTTGACAGCGGTTGCAGTAGTCGCTTTCGTCTTTAAGCGGAACGCCGCAATTCAAACAAATGTGTCCTTTGACAAACGGCAACTTTTCGATACATTCCGAGCAAAGGCGATATCTCGTGTCATCGACGAGTTCCTCGCCGCATACGTCGCAAGTGCAATCGAGCGGAAACAGCGCCGAATCGAACTCGCAAAGCAACTTCTTAAAAAACGCCTTGACCTTTTGCATTAGGGCTTTTTTCTTGCCGCCCTTTGCGTTCTTTTGTTCGCCCTGCAAATTTTCTCTTTGAATTTCACCGCTTTGCGCATCACTGTCTTGCGCTTCGGCGTTTTGCGCCTCGTCCGCAGATACGGTGCCTAACGATGGGATTGCGGTTTCGCTCTCCACTTTATCTTCAGTCTCAATCATACGCGCCGCCTTGCCATTCCTGCTCGATAAGTTCGATGAGAAGCGAGTATCTTCTTGCGGTTTCGTTGTTTTGTATCATACGTTGCACTGTCTTTTTGCTGCCGCTTATCACGACGAGTTTCTTTGCCCTCGTAACCGCAGTGTATAGCAAGTTTCTCGTTTGTAGCATATAGTTTGCATCGAGTGCGATCACCACCGCGTCAAACTCGCAGCCTTGCGATTTGTGTATCGTGACGGCGTATGCGAGCGTAAGTTGGTCGATATCGCTATATTCGTAAATCGACACTTTATCGTCATCAAAACGCACGGTAAACTGCATAATCTGCGCATTTATGCTTTCAATCACGCCTATATCGCCGTTGAAAACGCCGCTTCCGCGCACGGTCTTAAAGCCGTCCGTCTGCGACCATTCCTGCTGATAATTGTTTTGAAGTTGCATAACCTTGTCGCCCTCGCGATAAATGCAATCCGCGCGTTTGACTTCTCGCTTATGCGGCGAGGGAGGATTGATTATTTTTTGCAACTCTTTGTTTAGGTTCATAGTGCCCGCAACGCCCCGTTTCATCGGACAAAGCACTTGAATCTCGCTCGGCGCGACGTTGAGGTATTTGGGCAAGCGGCGAGTGACGAGCGCAATGGTGTTTGCGCAGATGTCCTCGCTCGTGTCTTTTTCTTCAAAGAAGAAGTCACTGCTCTTGTTGTCGATGTCGGGCATAACGCCGCTGTTGATTTTGTGCGCATTGGTGACTATTTTGCTCTTTTCGCTCTGGCGGTAAATCTGCGTGAGATAACTCACGTTGAACTTTCCGCATTTGATGAGGTCGTTAAGCACGTTGCCAACGCCAACCGAAGCGAGTTGGTCCTTGTCGCCGACAAGCACGAGGCGCGAGCCTCTTTCGAGTGCGTTTATGAGTGCTGAAAAGACGTATTCGTCCACCATACTCACCTCGTCCGCAATCACCACGTCAACCGGCAAGCGAGTGTTCTCGTTGTAAGTGAAATGTCCTTCGCCGTTTTTGTAGTCCAAATCGAGCATACGGTGAATGGTTTTTGCTTCCTCGCCGGTTGCTTGCGAAAGTCTCTTTGCGGCTCTGCCCGTAGGCGCGCAAAGCGCAACCCTCTGTCCCAGATCCTTGAACAGTTTGAGTATGCATTTGACGATTGTCGTTTTGCCCGTTCCGGGACCGCCGGTGACTATCTGCACTCCGTTTTCGATGGTTTCTCTGACTGCGGCGATTTGATTTTCGTGAAGAGAAAAGCCTGCGTCTTTTTCGAATCTTGCGACTTCGTGCTCTACGTCCACTCTAAAGTCGGAAGCCTCTTGCTTTAATTGCAACAGTTTTCTCGCAATGCTCTTTTCGGTGTTGAAATTCTTTTTCAAGAGTATGGCGGTATGCTCTTTCGTTTCGTATCTCACGAGGTCGCCGAGCATAACCATATCCATCATATTGTCGCGCACTCTTTGGGCTATATCTTCCGAATCGATGCTTAAAAGTGCGATTGCGTTTGCCAAAAGGTCGTTTTCGGGCAAATAGTTGTGTCCGCTTCTCGTCGCCGCTTCTTTGAGAAGATAAGTTATGGCGGCGCAAATGCGATAGTCGCTGTCCTTTTCTATTCCCAGTTCGCCTGCGATTCTGTCCGCCGTGGCAAAGCCTATTCCGTCCACGTCGTCGACGAGCATATACGGATTTTTGCGCACATTATCGACGGTTTTCACGTCGTACGTGCGATAAATTTTGAGGGACATATTGACGCTGATTCCGAGATTTTGCAAGAACATCACCGCGTCTTGCATCTTCTGCACTTTGGCGTAATTCATTCCGAATTCCGTCGCGCGCTTTAGCGATATGCCTCTCACTTTTGAAAGTTCCATCGGATATTTCATCGCATCGAGCGAATCCACGCCGAACATATCCACGATAGCCTGCGCCGTAACGGGGCCCAGTCCCGATATAAGTCCGCTGCCCAAAAACTTCTTTATTCCTTCCAGTTTGGACGGCGCGGACACCCACACTTTGTCGGCGCAAAACTGCTTTCCGTAGGTCGTGCGAGTTTGAAACTTGCCCTCGACTCTTATATTCATACCCTCGCTTACAGGCGGGAAAATGCCGACAACGGTAAAAACCGAGTCCTCGCATCTCATATCGAGAACCGTATAACCGGTGTCCGCGCTTGCGAATATAACGTCTTTTATTTCGCCTGCAAGTTGCATTTTCTTTCCTTTTCGATGATATTATTTTCGATTTTATGCCGAATTCACGGCGTTTTCGTGTCGATTTTACGTCATTTTAAGCCGTTTTTTATGATGTTTTTACGGCGTTTTTTATGCCGATTTTACGGCGTTTTTAAGCCGTTTTTTATGCCGATTTTACGGCGTTTTTGAGAAAAAACGGTAGGGTTATCCTACCGTTTTTATCTCGCGTATTCAAAATTTGTATTTTTCGACTGCTTGCTTGACTTGCTCTGTCATATCCGTTTCTTCCCAACTGAAACCTTCCTTGCCGAAATGTCCGTAGTTGGAAGTTTTGCGGTAAATGGGTTTTGCAAGTTGCAGATGATCGATGATTGCCTTCGGGCGCAAATCGAACACTTCGCGCACGACTTTTGCAAGCAAATCGTCGCCTACAACGCCGCTGCCGTAGGTGTTGACGTACACGGAAACAGGGTGCGCCATGCCGATTGCGTATGCGACTTGCAATTCCGCTCTCTTGCACACGCCTGCCGCAACGAGATTCTTGCAGATGTAGCGAGCCATATATGACGCGCTTCTGTCCACTTTCGTAGGGTCTTTGCCGCTGAACGCGCCGCCGCCGTGAGGACAGAATCCGCCGTATGTGTCGACGATAATCTTTCTTCCCGTAACGCCGCTGTCGCCTGCGGGTCCGCCGATTACGAATCTTCCTGTCGGGTTGATGTAAATCTTGGTGTCGTCGTCGATGTACTCTTGCGGAATTGCATAAGAGATAACCTTGTCGATTATTTCCTCTTCGAGTTCGTCCATGCCTACGTCTTCCGAGTGCTGACAACTCACAACGATCGCGTCAACTCTTTCGGGAACGTCGTCGATATATTCGACGGTGACTTGCGCTTTGCCGTCGGGACGAAGCCAGGAAAGTTCGCCGCTCTTTCTTACGTCGGTAAGGCGTTTTGTGAGCGCGTGTGCGAGCGTGATCGGGAGAGGCATAAGCGACTCCGTTTCGTCACAAGCATATCCGAACATCATACCCTGATCGCCTGCGCCCGTCTTGTCGTACACATCCTTGCCGTCGCTGTCCGACGCTTCGTCAACGCCCATAGCGATGTCGGGCGATTGCTCGTCGATGGAACTGAGAACGGCACACGTCTTGTAGTCGAATCCGAGCGAACTGTCGTTGTAGCCTACGTCTTTTATGACGCTTCTCACTATTGCGGGAATGTCGCAGTAATGCGTGGTGCTGACTTCGCCGAACACCATAACCATGCCCGTTGTGGCACACACTTCAACGGCGACTCTCGCAGAGGCGTCCTCTGCGAAAATGTCGTCGAGAATTGCGTCTGCGATCTGGTCGCACACCTTGTCGGGATGTCCTTCCGTCACGCTTTCAGATGTAAAAAATCTTTTTTTCATTATTCTTCTTCGAGTTCGTCCTCGATGTGTTGATCGATGACGATGTCGGCAGGTTGGGTTTGATTTTCCGCAACCGTCGTGACGTTCTTATAGCACTTCATACCCGTGCCGGCAGGAATAAGTTTGCCGATGATGACGTTCTCTTTCAAGCCGAGGAGCGGATCTTTTCTGTTGTTGATTGCAGCCTCTGCCAAGACTTTTGCGGTCTCTTGGAAGGACGCAGCCGAGAGGAAGGATTCCGTTGCGAGAGCGGCTTTGGTGATACCCAAAAGGGTACGTTTTGCCGTTGCGGGAACGCCGCCGTTTTCGATTGCTTTTTCGTTTTCTTCCTCATAAGAGAGCAAGTCGACGAGAGTGCCGGGGAGCATATTCGTATCGCCTTGATTTTCGATACGGACTTTGCGGAGCATTTGTCTGACGATGACCTCAACGTGCTTGTCGTTGATTTCGACGCCTGCGGTGCGGTATGCGGATTGAACTTCCTTCGCGATGTATTCCTGAACGCCCTTTACGCCCTTTGCACGGAGCATATCTTGCGGGTTGATTGAACCTTTGGTGAGCGGATCGCCCGCGCCGATGGTTTCGCCCTCGCCGACGAGAATGTTTGCGTTGTACGGGATAGCATAGGATTTTGCTTCGCCGTCGGGACCCGTGACCGTGATTTCGCGGCGATCGTCCGAGATGTGGACGATACCGTTGTTCTCGGTGATGACCGCTTTACCTTTAGGATTGCGCGCTTCGAACAATTCCTCGACACGCGGCAAACCTTGCGTGATATCGTCGTCGGTTGCAACGCCGCCCGAGTGGAATGTACGCATCGTAAGTTGGGTACCGGGTTCGCCGATTGACTGCGCTGCGATGATACCGACCGCTTCGCCGATCTTGACAGGGTTGCCAGAAGCCATGTTCTTGCCGTAGCACTTCACGCACACGCCGTTTTTGGACTTACATGTGAGAATCGAACGGATAAGCACGCCTGGTTGATGGTGCATATCCGAGCCGTTGCTTTCCCAGTAGGAAGTAAGTTTCTTGTCGATTTCTTTTGCTTTGTCGCTTGAGATGAGCGTGTCGCCTTCGCAGATGATTTCGCCCGTTGCGGGGTCGACCACGTTGCCGATGGTATATCTGCCTGCGATACGGTCTGCAAGCGCTTCGATGACGCTCTTTTCGTCTCTGATTGCGGTGATAAAGGTGCCTTTGGTGTCGCCGCAGTCTTGTTCTCTGACGACGACCGAGTGCGAAACATCGACCAACCGTCTTGTGAGGTAGCCCGAGTCAGCCGTCTTAAGAGCGGTGTCCGCAAGACCTTTTCTGCCGCCGTGCGATGAAATGAAGTATTCCAAAACGGACAAGCCTTCACGGAAGGAGGAGCGAACAGGCAACTCGATTGTACGACCGGACGGGTCAGCCATCAAGCCGCGCATACCTGCGAGTTGTCGGATTTGTCCCATACTGCCACGCGCGCCGGAGTTTGCCATCATCCAAATCGGGTTGAAGTCGTCAAGACCTTTTTTGAGTTCGTTTTCGACCTTGTCGGCAGCGTCTTTCCAAATCTTGATGATTTCTTTGTAACGACCTTCGTCGGAGAGCACGCCTCTTGCGTGGAGTTTTTCGATGCGGACAACTTGTTCTTCCGCTTGGTGAACGATCAACTTCTTGTCGCCGGGGATGTGCATATCGAATACTGAAGCGGTGATTGCGCCGATTGTCGAGTACTTGTAGCCGAGCGATTTGATCTTGTCGAGCATTGCAGCCGTTTCGGTTGCGCCGTGATATTTGAAGCAGTTGTCGACAATCATACTGAGTTGCTTCTTGCCGATAGCCATTGCTTTCTTGCCGAGCGCCTTTTGGATGCTTTCGCGAAGCGCGGTGATTTCACGAGAGAACTCTTTGTTGTTGTTGATGTCGAGATTGCCCGCTTCTTTGACCGCCGCCGCGATTTGAGCGATTTGAGCGTCGGACGCGTTTCTCTTTAATATGGAACGCGCGCGCACGCACGAGTCTTGATTTACTTCCTCGTTTCTGAACAAGTCGACGAGTTGGTGGAATTGATTTTCGTCCACGCAGGCGTTGATGCCCAAAATGCCTTCGACTTCGAGTTGGCCCTTATTCTCTGCAAGCGATCTGTCGACAAATTGCAAATCTTGGGGCAAGTTGTCATTGAAGATGCAACGACCTATTGTGGTGTGCAGAAGTTTGTTGTGGACATATCCGTCCTCGTCTTGCACTTGAGTGCGGATGTAGCAGAGGGATTGAAGCGTGAGGTCTTTGTCCTGATACGCCATCATCGCCTCGTCGAAGGAACTGTAATAGTTGCCCTCGCCTTTCGCGCCCGGTTTGACTATCGTGAGGTAGTACGAACCGATGACCATATCTTGCGTCGGCGAAACAATAGGTTTGCCGTCCGAAAGTTTGAGGATGTTGTTTGTGCAGAGCATCAAGATTCTCGCTTCCGCTTGCGCCTCGATGGAGAGAGGAACGTGAACAGCCATTTGGTCGCCGTCGAAGTCCGCGTTGAACGCGCCGCAGGCGAGCGGATGAAGTTTGATTGCTCTGCCCTCGACAAGCACGGGTTCGAACGCTTGGATGCCGAGTCTGTGAAGCGTCGGCGCACGGTTGAGAAGCACGGGGTGATCCTTGATGATTTCTTCGAGAATATCCCAAACCTCGTTTTTGCCCGTGTCCACAAAACGTTTTGCGCTCTTGATATTATGGCAAAGGTTGCGCTCGACAAGTTTGTTCATAATGAACGGTTTGAAGAGTTCCAAAGCCATTTCCTTTGGCAAACCGCATTGATAGAGTTTGAGTTCGGGTCCGACGACGATAACCGAACGACCGGAATAGTCGACGCGCTTGCCGAGCAAGTTTTGACGGAAACGTCCTTGCTTGCCGCGAAGCATACCCGAAAGAGATTTGAGGTCTCTGTTGCCGGGACCCGAAACCGCTTTGCCTCTGCGACCGTTGTCGATGAGAGCGTCAACGGCTTCTTGAAGCATACGCTTCTCGTTGCGCACGATGATGTCGGGCGCGCCGAGTTCTTTGAGTTTTTTGAGACGGTTGTTGCGGTTGATGACTCTGCGATACAAATCGTTGAGATCGCTGGTTGCAAATCTGCCGCCGTCGAGTTGAATCATCGGGCGAAGTTCGGGCGGAAGCACGGGAAGCACGTCGAGAACCATCCATTCGGGTTTGTTGCCCGATTGACGGAACGCTTCGACGATTTCAAGACGCTTGACCGCTTTGAGACGTTTTTGTCCGACGGAATTGTTGATGATGTTTTTGAGTTGTTCGCTGTCCTTTTCGAGGTCGACTTCCATAAGAAGTTCCTTGACAGCCTCTGCGCCCATACCCACTCTGAAGTCTTTCGCGTCGTACTTTTCGAGGAGTTCTCTGTACTCTTTGTCGCTGATGACTTGCTTTTTGCGAAGTTCGCCCACTTTGCCCGGATCGAGAACGATGAAGGACACGAAGTAAACGACTTGTTCGAGTTCCTTTGGCGAAACGTCCAAGAGGATACTGATTCTTGAAGGAACGCCTCTCAAATACCAAATGTGCGTGACGGGGCAAGCGAGTTCGATATGTCCCATTCTTTCACGACGGACTTTGGATTTTGTGACCTCAACGCCGCACTTTTCGCAGATAACGCCCTTATAGCGGATTCTCTTATATCTTCCGCAATGGCATTCCCAGTCGCGCGTAGGTCCAAAGATTTTCTCGCAGAAAAGACCGTCTTTTTCGGGCTTTTGCGTGCGGTAGTTTATAGTTTCGGGTTTGGTGACTTCGCCGTGAGACCATTCTCTGATCTTTTCGGGCGAAGCGATACCGATTTGAATTGCATCGAAATTGCTGAGTTCGTACATATGTCGCCTCCTATTACTCTTCGTCGGAGCCTGTACCGAAGAGGTCGCTCATATCCGGAGTTCCTTCGGTGAGTGCGCTGAAAATGCTTTCGTCGTCATCGTCGGTGTCGAACAAACTCGTATCCGTGTCGCTCTTGCTTTCGCCGAGATCGCCGAAGATGTTGTTGTCGCCGAGAATATCGATTTCTTTGAGTTCCTCGTGTTTCTTGCCGATAGGCGTATCGAAGTCGATGTCCTCGTCGTATTCGCGCAACTTGACTTCGTCGTTGTCCTCGGTGAGAACTTTGACGTCGAGAGCGAGGGATTGAAGTTCCTTGACCAAAACCTTGAAGGATTCTGGGATACCGGGCTCGGATATATTGCTGCCTTTGACGATGGACTCGTAAGTCTTGACACGACCGACGACGTCGTCCGATTTGACCGTCAAGATTTCTTGCAAGACGTTTGCCGCGCCGTACGCTTCGAGCGCCCAGACTTCCATTTCGCCGAAACGTTGTCCGCCGAATTGAGCCTTGCCGCCGAGCGGTTGTTGCGTGATAACGCTGTACGGGCCGGTGCTTCTTGCGTGAATCTTGTCGTCTACGAGGTGATGCAGTTTGAGGTAGTACATATAGCCCACCGTCGCGCGGTTTTCAAACGGTTCGCCCGTTCTTCCGTCGTAGAGTTGAATCTTGCCGTCCACTTCGCCGTCCTCGTTGACGAGACCGCATTGCTGGAAGAGTTGTTTTATGTCTTGCTCGTTTGCGCCGTCGAACACGGGGGTTGCGACTTTCCAGTCGAGCATATGAGCGATGAGACCGAGGTGAACTTCGAGAACTTGTCCGATGTTCATACGGCTCGGAACGCCGAGCGGATTGAGCACGATTTGAAGGGGTGTGCCGTCTGCAAGGAAAGGCATATCCTCTTTGGGAAGCACTCTCGAAACGACGCCCTTGTTTCCGTGACGACCCGCCATCTTGTCGCCGACGGAGATTTTTCTCTTTTGAGCGATGTAGACGCGCACGAGTTTGTTTACGCCGGGCGCGAGTTCGTCTTTGTTCTTTCTCGTGAAGATCTTCACGTCAACCACGATACCGCTTTCGCCGTTGGGAACGCGCAAGGACGTGTCGCGCACTTCTCTTGCCTTCTCGCCGAAGATTGCGCGGAGCAATCTCTCTTCGGGAGTGAGTTCGGTTTCGCCCTTCGGCGTGACTTTGCCGACGAGGATGTCGCCGGGTTTGACTTCCGCACCCACCATAACGATACCGTCCTCGTCGAGATTTTTAAGCACTTCGTCGCTGAGGTTCGGAATATCTCTGGTGATTTGCTCGTCGCCGAGTTTGGTGTCGCGGCATTCAATTTCGTATTCTTCGATGTGGATGGAAGTGTACAAATCGTCGCGCACGAGTTCTTCGCTGATAAGCACAGCGTCCTCGTAGTTGTAACCTTCCCACGACATAAAGCCGATGAGCATGTTTCTGCCCAGAGCGAGTTCGCCGTGATCGGTTGCGGGACCGTCGGCAATGACAGTGCCCTCTCTTGTGAGGTTGCCCTTGTCGTCGTAAAGCGGACCGTACACTTTGTCGCCCTTGTTGACGATAGGATGTTGATTTATGCAAGTGGATTGGTTTGAACGCTCGAACTTGCTGAGAATATAAGTATCAGTCGTGCCGTCGTTGCACTCGATGACGATCTTGTCGCTGTCGACGTATTTTACGAAACCGTCGTGTTTTGCGATCTTCAAAACGCCCGAGTCGTAAGCAATCTTATGTTCGACACCCGTTGCAATCATAGGCGTTTGCGGTCTGAGAAGCGGAACTGCCTGACGTTGCATGTTCGAGCCCATAAGAGCACGGTTGGTATCGTCGTTTTCGAGGAACGGGATAAGCGCGGTTGCAATCGAGATAAGTTGCTTGGGGTTGACGTCCATATAGTCCGCTCTTTCCTTGGGAACTTCTCGAATATCCTTTTGAATACGGCAGTTGACACGGTTGCGCACGAATTTGCTTTCTTCGTCGAGAGGTTCGTTGGCTTGTGCGATGACGTATTTGTCTTCTTCGTCCGCCGCCATATAAACGACTTCGTCTGTTACGACGCCCGTCGCCTTGTCGATTTTGCGGTACGGCGTTTCGATAAATCCGTACTCGTTGACTTTTGCGTAAGAGGACAACGACGTGATAAGACCGATGTTCTGACCTTCAGGCGTTTCGATAGGACACATACGTCCGTAGTGCGAGTGGTGAACGTCGCGCACTTCGAAACTTGCGCGCTCTCTGTTCAAGCCGCCCGGTCCGAGTGCGGAGAGTTTACGTTTGTGCGTAAGTTCTGCAATCGGGTTGGGTTGGTCCATAAATTGCGACAACTGCGAAGATCCGAAGAACTCTTTGATTGCGCTCGTTACGGGGCGAATGTTAATGAGCGTTTGAGGCGTGATTTCCGCATTCTCCTGTGCGGAAGCCATTCTCTCTTTGATGACTCTTTCAAGGCGTGAGATTCCGATACGGAATTGATTTTGAAGCAACTCGCCTACCGCGCGAACGCGACGGTTTGCAAGGTGGTCGATGTCGTCGCAGGTGCCGAATCCGTAGCGCAAGCCGAGGTTGTAGTCCTCGATTGCGACGATGTCGTCAAGCGTGATGTGCTTGTAAACGAGTTCGTCAACGGACGAGCGGATTGCAAGGAGCAATTCGTCCTTGTTTGCGCCGAATTCGTCCATGAGGGCTTTGAGGTTGGGATAGTAAACCTTTTCGGTGATGCCGAGTTCTCTGGGATTGCAATCGACGAATGCGTCGAGGTCTACGGTGTTGTTGCCGATGACTTTGAATTTCTTTTCTTTTCCGTCTTGGTCGGTGTATGCAAGCCAAACCACGTTGACGGCGTTGTTTTGAATTTCTCTGCCCTTTGCCTCGTCGACGACTTCGCCCTTTTGAGCGAGGATTTCGCCCGTGACGTTGCTTACTACGTCCTCTGCGAGAGTGTAGCCCGCAATACGCGTTGCAAGCGCGAGTTTCTTGTTGTATTTATAGCGGCCGACCTTTGCCAAGTCGTAACGCTTGTAATCGTAGAACGTGTTGTGAATGAGGATGTTCGCACCTTCGACCGTGGGAACTTCGCCCGGACGCAAACGACGGAACAAATCGATTTTGCCTTGTTCCTCGCTCTTGCATTGAGCGTCTTTTTCGCAAGTCTTTACGATCATCTCGTCCCCGCCGAACAAGTCGATGATTTGCTCGTCCGTGCCGTAACCGAGTGCTCTCAAAAGCGTAGTCGCGGTGATTTTTCTCGTTCTGTCGACGTGCACCCATTGCACTTCGTTGGAATCTTGCTCGTATTCCAGCCACGCGCCTCTGTTGGGGATGACCGTCGTCGCATAACGAGGTACGCCGTTCTTGTCAAGCACCTTGTCGTTGTAAACGCCGGGGCTTCTCACAAGTTGGGATACGATAACGCGCTCTGCACCGTTGATAACAAACGAGCCGGAATCCGTCATAAGCGGAAAGTCGCCCATAAACACTTCTTGTTCGACCACTTCGCCGGTTTCGTTGTTGGTGAGGCGTGCCTTCACCTTGAGAGGAATAGCATACGTTGTGTCGCGATCTTTGCACTCTTTGACGGTGTACTTGGGTTCGCCGTCGAATCTGTGTGACAAAAATTCGAGTTTCAATCTGCCGGAGAAGTCAACGATCGGAGAATAATCTTTGAACACTTCCGTGATGCCGGCGTCAATGAAATTTGCGTAGGAATTCTTTTGCACCTCAATGAGATACGGAATAGGAAGAACGTCTTTAATTTGCGAAAAGTCGCGTCTTTCCGTCGTTCCGTACATTTGATTGTGAATTCTTTGGGACATATATTCACTCCTTAAAAAAATTGCCGAATTTTCGACTTTTCAAAAAATCTCAAACTTCCCCGAAAAAAAAATTTTTTCTGCGCCCGAAATTTTTTTCAAAATCTACGCTTTTCGTGCGAATCGCTATCGATACAGGACGTATTTATAACCCCCTACCCCCAAAAACACAGCGTTTTAGGGGTAGGATTCCGCATTATTGCGCAGTTTTCTATTATATATTGAAAAATCAAGCCTGTCAAGCGTCGCGCGCATATAATTTTAATAAATTTTAGGCAATTTTATATATGTTTCCTCTTGATTTAATCGCGCGTTTTTCTTATAATACTTTCTATGAGAATAGACAAATTTTTGAAGGTATCGAGAGTGATAAAACGCCGCACCGTAGCCCAAGAGGCTTGCGACGGGGGACGTATCGAAATCAACGGCAAAGTCGTCAAACCCGCAAAAGACGTAGAAGTCGGCGACGTGGTGACGGTGACTTTCGGCAACAATTCGATGTCGTTCGAAGTGCTGAACGTCGACGAACATCAAACCAAGCAAAGCGCCGAAACGATGTACAGAATTATTAATTAATAATTAATAATGAATAATTTTGGGCGGGCTCTGCCCACACCCGAAATTGCGGCAACGCCGCAATATCACTCTCGCATAGCGAGAATATCGCTGCACAAAGTGCAATATCACTCGCGCGTAGCAAGAATATCACTGCACCGCAGGTGCAATATAACTGTGCCCACGGCACAACAAGGTGAACTATGAAAATCAACGTTATTATAACTGCCGGCGGCACGTCGCAGAGATACGGCGCGGAAAACAAACTCTTTGCGCCCTGCAACGACTCTTGCGTCGTCGTCGAAGCAATCAAACCCTTTTTGACATTCGAGCAAGTTTCAAAAATCATCGTGGCGATTCACCCCTCTTACAGCGACGAATTGCTCAACGCGCTCGAAAACGCGCATATCGAGGACAACAGAATCGCGCTTACGCAAGGCGGCATAACTCGCACTCAAACCGTGAAACACGGACTTAACGCAGTCGAGGACGATTGCGACTACGTCATGATCCACGACGGCGCGCGCCCCTACGTCACGACGGCGTTGATAAACAGCGTGATTGCAGGCGCGCTCGAAAACGGCGTTGCGCTTCCGCTTCTTCCCCTCACGGATTCGCTCGTTTGCATAAAATTCGGCGTAGACCCCGTTGACAGAGCGGACTATCGCAGAGTGCAGACCCCCGTTTGCGCAAGAACGGACATTTTGCTCAAAGCGTACGCAAAGTGCGACGGCGAATATCTCGACGACATTGCGGTCATTCAAAAGCACGCCGCTTGCGACGTAAAGATTATCGAGGGCGACCCCAAGAATATAAAAATCACGACCAAAGAAGATTTGCGCACGCCCCTTTGCGGAATCGGCTACGACATACACCGCTTCAAGTCGGGCAACGGAATCAAACTTATGGGAACGCTTATTCCCTGCGAGTTTTCTTTTGTTGCTCACAGCGACGGCGACGTGGCGGTGCACGCTCTTATGGACGCGATTTTGTCCGCAATCGGCGAAAAGGACATCGGACATCTCTTCCCCGTAGACGATTCTCGCTACGACGACGCGGACAGTCTCGAACTCTTGCAAACCGTGCTTAAAAAAGCAACCGAAAAAGGTCGCTCGCTCCAAAACGTCAGCGTGGCGATAATTGCCGAACGTCCCATGCTTGCGCCCTATATCGACCAAATGCGCAACAATATATCGAGGACGTTGAAAATTCCTTGCGAAAGAATAGGCATAACCGCGACGACGAACGAGCAAGTCGGCGATTTGGGCAACTCGAAATCGATTGCCTGCTTTGCGACTGCGCTTTTGCTGTAAAAGAGGAATCCGAACAACAGAACAAAGCAACGGAAACCGCACAATCGGCAGTTGATATCGCAAAAAATAACACAAAAACCTTTGATTTTGGCAATAGCAGCAACAATACGTCCGATTATTGACAATTCAAAGAGGAAACAAAAACTAAAGCAAATCCCATAGAGAACGGCGACCACCATTCTCTTTTTATATAAGTGAAAAAAGCGCAACGCATTTGGGCTGTTTGTGCGCACTAAACTATTTCGCAAAGAGATGAATTGCCAAAGAGCAAATGGCAAGAGTCAAGAAAGACGAGTACGCGTAGCGCAGTGTACATAGACGTACACGAGCAACACGCGCGCAACTTGACAAAGAAAAAGCCGAAGTTGTCCTTTGCTTGTGCGTATTGCACTATCTCGCAAAGAGATGAATTGCCAAAGAGCAAATGGCAAGAGTCAAGAAAGACGAGTACGCGTAGCGCAGTGTACATAGACGTACACGAGCAACACGCACGCAGTCTGACGCAGAAAAAAAAGCACGGCAATGCCGTGCTTTTGTTGTTGCCATTTGAATTTGGCAGGTTATCTCTTGTAAAACGTTGACCAAACGCGGAGCAAGGCGCACAAGTCGCGGAAGGCGAGGACGAGGCGCGGAACGTTTGGTAAAGAGATAAGTCAGACGCAGAGCAAACGCCGAAAATCGCGAAAAGTGAGCACGCGTAGCGCAGTGTGCATAGACGTACACGAGCAACACGCGCGCAACTTGACAAAGAAAAAGCACAACCGAAGTTGTGCTTTGTTTTTCGACGTTGAAATTCGACAAGTTATCTCTTGTAAAACGTTGACCAAACGCGGAGTAAGGCGCACAAGTCGCGGAAGGCGAGAACGAGGCGCGGAGCGTACACGAAGTACGTGAGCACCTCGCCCGCAGCCTGACAAAGAAAAAGCACGGCATATATGCCGTGCTTGTTTGTGCGTCTTGAACGCGATTGGTTAACGTTTTGAGAATTGAGGTGCTTTACGTGCCTTGTGCAAACCGTATTTCTTACGCTCTTTCGCACGCGGGTCACGAGTGAGGTAACCTTCTTTTTTGAGGATTGCTCTGTATGCTTCGCTGTCTGCGACGCAGAGCGCTCTTGCAATACCGTGACGGATTGCGCCTGCTTGACCGGTGTAACCGCCGCCGTACACGTTGACGTAAACGTCGAACTTGTCGGTCGTGCCTGTTGCAACGAGGGGTTGATTGACGATGAGTTTCATCGTGTCAAGAGGGAAATACTCGTCGAGAGTACGTTTGTTGATGACGATGCTGCCTTCGCCGCCGGGGATAAGACGAACTCTTGCGATTGCCGTCTTTCTTCTGCCAGTGCCGAGATATTGAACTTTCTTGGTTTTCTTAGTAGCCATATTTCACCTCTCAATCAGTTGAGTTTCAACTCAACGGGGCATTGTGCCTGATGATCGTGCTCTGCACCGACGTAAACGCGGAGTTTTTTGAGCATCTTTGCGCCGAGAGTATTCTTGGGAAGCATACCCTTGACTGCCTTGTACACAACGAATTCGGGTTTTTCAGCCATCAATTTCTTGTACTGAATTTCCTTCAAGCCGCCGATGTAACCGGTGTGATAACGATAGTATTTGTCTTCGAGTTTTTTGCCTGTGAGAACGACCTTTTCGCAGTTGATGATTATAACGTGGTCGCCGCAGTCGACGTTGGGTGTATATTCGGGTTTGTTCTTACCTTTAAGGATAGAAGCAACCTGAGATGCAAGGCGGCCGAGAACCATATCGGTTGCATCGACAACATACCACTTGCTTTCAACTTCGCCGGGCTTTGCCATATAAGACTTATTGTTTTTTGCCATTGTTGACAAATCCTTAGCCATTGTGCTAACCTCCAAAATTTGTTTTCGCAAGAGCAAGGCTTAGATCGGAGGGGCTAGTTCTTCTCGCGCCGTACGTCTTTCAAAAATATGCTTGATAATAATATTAAATATAACAAAATAAGTCAAGCGTTTTTGTCAAAAATCGGATATTTTTTGCAAACGCCTTTCGTTATTCTCGTCAAGAATGCTTTTACCGCACGTTTTAAGTCCTCGTTAAGGACGTAGTTATCGTGCGTTTTCACACCTCGTTAAGGTGCTGTTATCTCGCATTTTCGATGCGGATTTTCATAGGTTTGCAAGGCATATTTTCAAGCGATTTCAAATCCGATTGTTGTCCGTTCAACTCGACGTTCGCTTCTTCGATATTTGCAAAAGACACGGTTAGACGCTCGGTTTTTACGTTTTCGGGAATGATTATCACATCATACCCTTTCTCATCATTTTTCATTGCGACGGAGATTTTGCCTTGCTCGTCGAACATCGTGTAGACGTTGTTGCCGAGATAAACTTTGAGTTCTATATCCTTAAACTCGGTCGAGTTCTTGTCTTGATTTAGTAGCGGTATAATCGCGCCCTCTTTGACGAACACAGGGTATCTGTCGAGCGGATATTCTCTTTGATATTCCTTTCCGCCCTCGAATCTTTCGCCCGTGAAAAAGTCGAACCATACGCCGCTCGGAAGCCAAAACTTTTGCTTCGTCACGCCGTTTTTGCCCTTGTGCGTGACGGGGCAAACGTACATTTGCGCGCCGAAATAGTATTGATTGCGCCACTTTTTGTCGTATGCGCGACTATCTTGCGAATAGTAATACGTCGGGCATATGAGCGGAACGCCCTCCGTTGCCGTCTTTACGTTTGCCGTGTACAAATACGGCAAAAGCCTGTGGCGCAAGCGCAAAAAGTCCTCGGCAATCGTTTCGACTTGCGTGTAGTTCCACGGCTCTTTGCTCATCGCTTTGTTGTTGGAATGCAGGCGGTTTATCGGCGAGAACACGCCGTATTGCAACCATCTCAAATACAGTTCGTTGTCGCCCTTGCCCAAAAGGTGTCCGCCTATGTCGTGCGACCACCAAGTGTAGCCCGCATTGGACGCGAGCGCGGTGAAATAGGGTTGGAATTTCAAACTGTTCCAGCACACAATCGTATCCCCCGAAAAACCGAGCGGATAGCGGTGCGAGCCGAGCCCCGCGTATCTTGAAAGAATCACGCTGCCCTTTCCGTCGCGGTTGATGTCGAGCGTGTGATAGTGGTTGAGAAGCCAAAGCGGATCGAGATTTTTCATTTTGGACTTTGTGCCTTGTTGCCAGTCTATCCACCAAAAGTCAACGCCCATCTTCTCGTACGGGTGGTGCAAAATATCGAAGTATGCATTGCGGAATTTCTCGTCGGTGAGATCAAATTCGAGCGTGCGCTTTGTCTGCGGATCTACGCCGAGCGCACGGCACATTTGAGGGTACTGCTCCTCGAAATAGCGAACGCCGTCGCGAGGGTGCAAGTTCATCGTGACCGCGAGATTGCGGTCTTTGAGGTCTTGCAAAAAACCTTCGGGATCGGGGAACAATTCCTTTTCAAACGTATACCCCGTCCACCCTGCGCCTTGAAAGGATTTGTATTCTGCATCCTTTGGCGCATTTTTTACGATATGCCAATCCATATCTATCGTGGCAACGGTGAGCGGCACGTTTTTTTGCTCGAATTTGTCCATAAGTGCGAGATACTCTTTGTCGGTGTAGGCGTGATAGCGCGACCACCAGTTGCCGAGAGCGTACTTTGGTAAAAGCGGCGTGAATCCCGAAAGCGAATAAAACTCTTTGAGTCCGCCGAGATAGTCCCTTCCGAAAGCGAAAATATACTTGTCTTTCGTCGCCGCGGGACGAGGCGAAACGCTGCCGTCAACGTTGAGAATAACGGATGCGGAATCGTCGATTTCGCTCACGCCGTTCAAAGCGAATATACCTTTTCTGATATGCGCAATGCCGACATGGTCTTTCTTTTCACGCTTGTTTTTCCAGCCGCCGAGCAACCCGAACGTACCGTCCAATGTCCTTGCTGTGCCGCCGAGATTGAACGCATTCGAGGGCGTTGCACTCTCGCCGTTTTTGAACGTAACGGATGTCGAAAGTGTATTTGTGTTTACGCTGAAAAAGCACATTTCCGTTTCAATCGACACTTCATCGCCGTTTTTTGCATACTTAAACTGCGGATTTGCGTAATCTCTGCAAAACGCAAACTGCGTGCGATTGTCCGTAAAACTGCCCTTTTCTATACGCAACGCTCGGGGCGAAAGCACGCTTATGCGCACGTCGCCGACAATGATTGTATTCTCTTTTTTGCACGGTGCGAGTTGCTGCGAAAATCTCATATTGTCTCCGTCCTGTTCTTGTTAGATGTAGGATATCATCCTTCCAAAATATGATAGCAAGCAAGCGGCAAAGTGTCAATACCGAGGCGACGATTTATACATCGTTTTTTACGTTATTTTTCGAAGTTTTGCGTTGTTTTTTGCGTTGTTTTTTGCATTGTTTTTCATTGCTTTTACGCCGTTTAATACGGAAATTATTATTTGTTTGCGTTCGTTTGCAATCGTTTTATCGTTGATTATATATGAATACTCCGTCATAAGCACCTTGTGAAACGGCGTTGCATATACATATGATATGTGCGGAATTATTGGCTACGTCGGCTTTCAAAGCGCCGAAAAAATCGTGCTTGACGGATTGAAGACACTTGAGTATCGAGGCTATGACAGCGCAGGTATCGCCGCAATTTCAGGCGAGAAAATCAAGGTGTTCAAAGCAGTCGGCCGCGTCGAATTGCTAAAAAAGAAAGTGCCTTCCCTTTCCGCGCAAGTGGGAATCGGGCATACGAGATGGGCAACTCACGGCAAGGTGTGCGAGAAAAACGCGCATCCTCATTTGTCCTTCGACGGCAAAATCGCCGTTGCGCACAACGGCGTGATAAGCAACGCCGAAGACCTTAAAGCAGAACTGTCCGAAAAAGGAATAACGTTTTCGTCGGATACGGACAGCGAAATCATAGCGCATATGCTTGCGCTCGAAACTTGCGATATGGCATCGGCAATCGAAAATGTCGGCAAACGCCTTAAAGGCGCAACGACGTTTCTTGCAATAAAAGAGGGCGAAAACGCAATTTATCTGAGGAGGTGCGGCGCGTCGCTTGCCGTCGGACTCGGAAAAGGCGAAACCTTTGTTGCGAGCGATACGCTCGCGCTTGGCAAATACACGCAAAACATCGTGGTTTTGAGCGACGGCGAATGTGCAAAAATCACCGCCGATTCCGCAGAATTTTTCAAGAACAGCGAAAGGAAAATCAAAAAGCCTATCAAAATCAAGCGCACCGCTCCGAAAGAATGTTCTTGTCATATGCGCTCGGAAATCGACGAAATCCCGCGCGCGCTCCTAAGAACATACAAAAGCGTCGTAAAAAACGTTGACGAAAAATTGATAAACGACTTGAAAAACGCCGAAAAAATCGTGTTTTGCGGTTGCGGCACGGCGTACCACGCCGGATTGTACGGAAAGGACGTTTTCGAACGACTTTTGGGCATTCCGTGCATATGCGAAGTGGCAAGCGAGTTTTCGGGCATAAGGTTCTTATCGAAAAACTCCGTCTGCTTTTTCATCACGCAAAGCGGCGAAACGGCGGACACCATTCTCGCGCTCAAGCGTTGTAAAGAATCGGGCGCAAAAACGGTTGCACTGACAAACGTCGAAGCAAGCAGCATAACTTTCGAGGCGGACAAAACGCTGCAACTCGACGCAGGCGCGGAAGTTGCCGTGGCAGCGACTAAATCCTATGTATGCCAACTGCTTGCATTGTACGCCATCGCGAAAATCTGTCACGATCAAACTCCGCAAAAAAGCGAAATATCCGCATTTGTGCAAAACGTTCGCATTGCGAGCGCGCTCTCGCTGTACGAAGAAAAAATCAAGAAAGCGAATCTGTTTTTCATCGGCAAAGGACTCGACTTCGTGACAGCAAGAGAGGGCGCGTTGAAGTTTAAGGAAATCACCTACAAAATGACGGACGCGTATCAGTCGGGCGAACTCAAACACGGCACGATTGCCCTCATAGATTCAAAGAGCATAGTCACCGTGATTGCAACGAATCCGCACGACAAAGAGCGCACGGCGGCAAGCGTGAGCGAATTGAAATCGAGAGGCGCATACGTCATCGCACTCACGTCGATAGGCGACGTGGGCGCAAGCAAGACGTTCGTTTTGCCCGATTGCAAGGACGAATTGCTGTACCCGATTTTGTCGGTCATTCCCCTTCAATCGCTCGCCCTGACCACCTCGCTCTGTATGGGATTAAACCCCGACAAGCCGAGAAATCTCGCAAAAAGCGTAACTGTAATATAACAAAAAGCATATGCGCGACGCAGTCAAAAGGAGGCAATATATTTATAGAAAAGCGACAAATATTGTTAATGATTTATATTGCGCAACATACAAAAAACGGCACTTTATGCGCCGTTTTTGTATATATAATCATTTGTTATTGCGTTATAAGCACAAATTTGAGTCAAGCCACCTTGCCACCGCTTCGCAATCCTCGTTGAGCAAAATATCCGCTTGCGAATCGAAATAAGTGCTTGACTTGTTTATCACCGCCGTGACGTCGCCCGCAAAATATCCCACAAGCCCTGCGGCAGGATATACAACCAAAGACGTGCCGACGACAATCAGCATATCCGCTTGCCGAATAGCCCCGATTGCGCCGCGCAAAACTCGCTCGTCGAGATTTTCGCCGTACAGTACGACTTCGGGTTTTATTATGCCGCCGCACTCGTCGCAATGCGGCACTCCGTCGTGAGATACAATATAATTCAAATCAAAAAACTTGTGGCACCGCTCGCATCTGTTGCGCTCGATCGAGCCGTGCAGTTCAAACACCTTTTCACTGCCTGCCGCTTGGTGCAATCCGTCGATGTTTTGCGTGACAATGCCCTCGATTCTACCTCCCTTTTCAAGCCTCGCCAAGAGCAAATGCATTGCGTTTGGCTTTGCGTTTTCGTATATCATTTTGCTCTTGTAAAAATCGTAAAACTCTTTAGGATGCGAAAGGAAAAAGTCGTGCGAAATTACGGTTTCGGCGGGATAGTTGCCAAAGGGCGTGGAATACAATCCGTGCGCACTGCGAAAGTCGGGTATGCCGCTCGGAACGGACGCGCCTGCACCCGTCAATACGACTATACGTCGAGAGTTTTCGATTGCCGCTTTCAAATCGCCCAAAGCGGCGATGGTTTTGTCGTCAAACTCGTTTGCCATATGTTTTACCTTCTCTGCCTAAATTATATCACTTGAAAAACGGCAATACAAGTGGTATAATTCCATAATATACGAGGTGAGTTTATGTTCAACAAAGATATGTACACGCTCGGAAGCAAACGCTCGTCGATAAGAGAGTTGTTTGAATACGGCAAGCAACGCGCCGAAAAAGTCGGCAAGGACAACGTGTTCGACTTTTCGCTCGGCAATCCCAACACGCCCTCTCCCGACTGCGTAAAAGAGGCGATTTTGTCGCTTGCAGACGAAAATCCGATTGCGCTTCACGGCTACACGTCGGCGCAAGGCGGAAAAGGCGTGAGAGAAGCGATTGCGCACAACATACGCCGCCGTTTCGACGTTGAAATAACCTCTGATTATATCTATATGACTTGCGGCGCGGCGGCTTCCCTTTGCATAACTCTTCGCGCGCTCAACGAATGCGGCGACGAATTTGTCATCCTCGCCCCGTACTTTCCCGAATACGAAGTTTTCATAAAAGCGGCAGGCGGCACGCCCGTCGTCGTCCCCTTTGACGAAAAAGACTTCACCCCGAATCTCGTCGCGCTCGAAAACGCTATAACGGAAAAGACGAAAGCGGTCATAATAAATTCCCCGAACAACCCGAGCGGCGTTGTGTACTCTGCCGAAACGATTGAAAAAATATCGGGGATTTTAAGCAAAAAAAGCGCGCTTTTCTCGCACCCGATTTTCATAATATCGGACGAGCCGTATCGCGAACTTGCCTACGACGTGGAAGTGCCGTATGCAATGAATTTTTATGCGGACGCAATCGTGTGTTACAGTTATTCAAAGAGTTTGTCCTTGCCCGGTGAGCGTATAGGCTATATTGCGGTAAACCCGAAAGCGAGCGGCGCAAAAGATTTGTATCTTGCAATATGCGGCGCAGGTCGCGCGCTCGGTTACGTTTGCGCTCCGAGCACCTACCAACGAGTGATCGAAAAATGCGTGGACGCTCTGCCCGACATCGATTTTTACCGCACAAACCGCAACTTGCTTTACGCCTCATTGACAAAAATCGGCTATACTTGCGTACGTCCCGACGGCGCGTTTTATCTTCTCGTAAAGTCGCTCGAAGACGACGCGAACGCCTTTGCCGACAATGCGAAAAAACTCGGATTGTTGCTTGTTCCCTGCGACGATTTCGGTGCAAAAGGCTACGTCCGTATTGCGTACTGTGTGAGCCTCGACGTCATAAAACGCTCTCTTCCCGTGTTTGAAAAGTTGTATAACGAATACAACCAAAACTAATTCAAAAGCAAATATCAATATTTTATTAAAGCAGAAACGGCAGTTTAAGTGCCGTTTCTGCTATTATATGTCCCTTTTCGATTATGTCAGAATTTGCCGCCGTCTTTCAGAGATTGACAGAGCATCTCCATTGCAAATGCTTAGACTCCAAAAACCGAAAGCCCGACCATCAGGGTTTTGTCGGGCTTTCAAAAAAAGGAGTAAAGGTGGATGACCCACTATGTCGTCGAGCAAACGCTCGTTGAAAACGTCAGGACGCTTTGCGCATAAGGCTTATGCGCACAAACACGATTTTGCCGTCTTTGGTTGCGATTTGCGAATTGTTGATTCTCGACTGATTGTTGATATGCGTCATATAAAATTTCATTTTCCTTCTCCTTGTCAAGCGGTGTATTTTGTTTTCTCTCTTGCTTGCAAGCATATAATATGCTATACTGTGTACCGAAATCGGTACATCGATCGATTTTTATAAAAAATTTTTACCGAAAAGGAACAAATTATGGCACTGGAAGCGAAAAAGACTCTGATTATGCGGATATATCAAATTCTCGACGAATACAGCGATGCGGATCATCCCCTTACGCAACAAAACATAATCGACATATTGGAGCGCGACTACGACATCCCCTGCGAGAGAAAGGCGGTGGGCAGAAACGTGTCCTATCTAAAAGAAATGGGATTCGATATCGAATCCGCCGCAAACGGAACCTATCTTGCCTCGCGTAAACTCGAAAACGCCGAACTTCGCCTTCTAATCGACAGTGTGCTTTCCTCAAGAAACGTCAATTCCACCCACTCCGAACAGTTGATAAACAAACTCATTGCGCTGGGCGGTCGCAACTTCAAATCACACGTCAAGCACGTCTATTCGGTCAAGGAATGGGATAAGTCGGACAACAAAGCGTTTTTCTACAACATCGATGTCATAGACGAGGCTATCGAGCAGGGCAAGAAAATCAGTTTCAACTACAACAAAATCGGGCTCGACAAAAAGTTGCACGTTTCAAAGCCGCACGTCGGCTCGCCATACCAAATGCTTTTGCACAATCAACGCTACTACCTTATGATGTTCGACGAGATGTTTGACGAAGTGGGATTCTACCGTATGGACAAAATCACCGACATCGAAGTGCTTGACGACGACGCAAAACCCTTGCGTGAAAACGTCGGGTTTGAAAAAGGCATAGACTACAAGCGCATCGCAACGTCTTTGCCGTATATGTACAACGACGCGCCCGTCGCAATCACCCTCAAATGCTGGATAGGAATGGCGGACACCCTCTACGACTGGTTCGGCACAAACTTCACCGCAAAGAAACTCGACGATAAATATTTCGTCGCGACAATCGTCGCAAGCGAAAAGGCTATGCTCTACTGGGTGCTGCAATACAACCGCAACGTCGAGGTGCTATCCCCACTCTCTTTGCGCGAAAACGTGGTCGCAAAACTCAAAAAAACGCTCGCATTGTATGAAAACGATTGATTTTTAATGTTTGAATTGTTCGCTTTTCGGTTGCTTTTCCTCGCGAACGCAACTATAATGCAAGCGGATTTGACATCAAACGGCATATGACTATGAACAAAAACATTTTGTCAAGATTGTATAGGCACGGCGTTCAACTTATGGCGGTGGGTATCGTAACCGGCATCCTTGCGGGTATCGTCGTGACGTTTTTCAATATCGCTGCGGATTTATTCTCGAAGTACGCGAAAGACATCTACGCTCTGGTGCGAGAGAACCCCGCTTTCGTTCCCCTGCTTTTCGCTGCGCTTGCAATAATCGCTTTTGCAATCGCCACCGTTTCAAAGTTCGTTCCAATGGTTCGCGGAAGCGGCATCCCTCAAACGGAAGGCGCGGCAAGAGGCTTGCTCGAACTCAAATGGTACAAATCCCTGCCCGCTATGGCGGCTTCTTGCCTCGTGTGCATACTGTCGGGCTTGACGGCAGGCGCGGAAGGTCCGAGTATGTTTATCGGCGCGACTTGCGGCGAAGGCACAAGCAAACTTTTGCGCTGTACGGATATGGAAAAACGCTACCAAATCACAGGCGGCGCGTGCGCAGGTCTTGCAGTCGCTTTCAATGCGCCGCTTACGGGAATCACATTCGCCTTCGAAGAAGCGCACAGACGTTTTACGCCCGCTATCTTCATTTGCGCATTCTCGTCGGTGCTTAGCGCAATCATAACGAGAAACGCGCTCTACGGTTTTATGAATATGCCCGTCGAGGCAATTTTTTCCTCTTTCAGTCTCATTCAAATGCCACTAAAAAGTTACGGATTCGTCGTGCTTGCCGCCGTAGTGAGCGGCATTGGCGGATTCGGATTTTACAATCTTTGCTTGCTGTCCAAAAAACTTTTTGCAAAAATACAAACCAAAAACACCCTTGCTACAACCTATCTTAAACTGCTGTTCCCGTTTATATTCGCAGGCGTTTTCGGACTTATCACCGCTTCCGTTATGGGCGGCGGCCACTCGTTTATCGAGTCGTTGGGAACGCACGGCGGAACAGCCCGGCAAAATGTCGCGAACATATTCTCGTCGCCCGTCGTGGTTACGCTTATCCTCGTGCTCGTGATGAGGGTCATTGCCACCGCGCTAAATCTCGGCGCAGGCGTGCCTTGCGGAATATTCATCCTATGCTCGCAATAGGTGCGTGTATCGGCGCTCTCGTGGCAAAACTCGGCGTCGTTTGGGGTATGCCTGCCGAATACGCCGATTGCATCGTTATGATTTGTATGGCAACGTTCTTTGCCACAATCGTCAAAGCGCCGCTTACGGCAATAATTATGGTCGTGGAATTGACGTGGCAATTCACTCTGCTCGTACCCGTCGTCTTGGGCGTGTCCTTCGGATATATGGTGAGCGAAGTGTCGGGAGCAAGGTCTATCTACGACGAACTGCTCGACAGCATTCTCGACGAGCAACACGTCCACCTCACCAAACAAACTTACGTCGCAACCGTCGAGGACGGCTCGATTGCCATGCACAAACCCATCCGCGACGTGCTTTGGCCCAACAACTTGCTCATACGCTCGATAAAGCGCGACGGCGTTTCAATCGTTCCCGCTTCGGATACGGTCTTGCAAGTCGGCGACGAATTGAGCATACAAGCCGAATGTGTGGACTACGACAATTTCAAAGTGTCCGTGGACGAAATCGTAAAACCGAGAAAGCACCTTTTCTCAAACAGAAAGCATAAATCGAATACCGAACAAAACGAACAATAATCGCAATATCGGTCGTTTATCCGCTCGTTTAAGGCATATAAACGATGTTTTTTGAAAAATAAAATCAAAAATAACATAAAAAGGCAACCGCCGTCTACGCGGTTGCCTTGTTGAATTCGTCCAAAAACATCAGTCCTCTTCGATGTCGCAAGCAGGCTCCGATATTGCGGTTATTACGTCCGCCAAAGTCGCTTCCTCGCTTTCCTCGCTTCCCTCGCAAGCGAAATTGCGCTCGGCTTCTTCGCGTTGCTTTTTGAGAACGGGAAGTTCGTCCGTGCAGAACAATCTCACCTTTCCGTCCTTATTCTTGCCTACGATGTTGAGGATTTTGCCCTTTGTCACGCATATGCCCGCACAAAGCGGTTCGAGCAAGAACAGTATCGAGAGCAAGAGCATAAACACAAGCACCACCCAAAGAAACGCGCCGCCGCCAAACCACGCGATAAAGCCTTTGAGAATGTTGTCCGTACGCATAACTTGATCCACGACGAACAATTCTTCAAACGCCGGTATGCCAGTCGTGGTCGCCTTTGCCGCAAGCGGAAGTATCGCGATAAAAACGTACACAAGCGGAAGCGTAAGCACAAACGCGAACGTCGTTATGCCTATCGTGAGTCCGTTGCGAAGTTTTCTATTCGAGAAGTTCAACGCCACGTTTGAAAAGAGCATAATCCCTGCGCTCATCGTGAGAATGACGACGATGTACTTTGCAAGAACGTTGTCTATTCTGCTGAAAGCCTTGAAAAACGCGATGTTGTCGGGATTGTCCATATCCTGCATCGCGTTGAGCAAGAACAGTATGCCCAAAATGATGATTGCCACCGAAAGCCCTAAAAGCGTAAAAAGCACCTTCTCGGTTTTTGAAAGTTGTTTTGCCATAATTTTACCCCTAAAATTAATAAGTTAATTATACTCCACAATCGCACTATATGCAACAAAAACTTTTCCGCCCCAACTCAGCGGATTATTTTGATACACTTCTCTCGCATTCAGGCTTTTCACCGTTTTTCATTCGCACCCTTATGCCAAAATACAAATTGATCCTTCCCCTTTGACCGCAATCGTGGGCAACAGCGACAAGGCTGTCGTCCATGTCGGTGTAAATGTCGGTGTAAATGGCGGTGTAATTGGCGGTGTAATTGGCGGTGTAAATGTCATAGATAGTGTCATGAAAAAGGGTTACAGAAAAGGTTACAGAAAAGGTTACAGAAAAAAACGGCAAGTACTACTTATACTCGAAAATACAAAGATTAACGACAGGGGCAAGGTTCATTCCTTGCCCTATTGTTTTTATAAAAACGACGCATCGTTATAGTTCGTCCCCAAGAGGGAAAAACTCAAAGTATATGTCGATTTTTTAGATCTTCTCAACATATTGCGATTGTGTCAATATCGCATTACGAAAAATTGCAACATTTTACAAAAATTATTATCGGACTGTTGCGCACCTTATAATCCCAGATTGTAATTGCGGCGCAAGTCTTTGCTGCGCAAATAACATCCCTCCCGCCCTGCCAAATGGGATTCGTAGCGAGAGAATCGAGCGTAATAGCGAAGTGAGCGAGTTTACTCGCATAACGAAGCGTCAGCCACGAGCAAGTGGGTTCGGCGTGCGATGCACGCCGAGGCATTTGCAACGTCAAATGCCTCGAATCCCACCGCCTAAAACGCTGAAACCCTACTAAACAGTAGGGTTTCAGGCGTTGGCGGAAGCGGTGGGATTCGAACCCACGAACGAGTTACCCCGTTACCGCATTTCGAGTGCGGGCCGTTATGACCACTTCGATACACTTCCGTATAATGTTGTCGGTGCGTGTTTGGAAGTGGGCATTCAAGGCTCGCTGTGCGTACTGCCTTGACCACTTCGATACACTACCTTATTGTGTTGGCGGCAAGCGTTTGGAAGTGGGTATTCAAGGCACGCTGTGCGTATTGCCTTGACCACTTCGATACACTTCCTTATTGTGTTGCTGGTAAGCATTTGGAAGTGGGCATTCAAGGCACGCTGTGCGTATTGCCTTGACCACTTCGATACACTTCCGTATTGTATTGCTGGTAAGCATTTGGAAGTGGGCATTCAAGGCTCGCTGTGCGTATTGCCTTGACCACTTCGATACACTTCCGTAGCAACTATTTGTCAGCGTGATTTATTATAGTATATAAAAATGAATTTTGCAACAAGTTTTGCACGCTGCGGCGATTTTGAAATCAAAAAAATTCGGTGCTGCATTTTTTGCTTTTAAGCAAAATTGCGACTTTTCGGCGCATTTTGGCGACAGAGATTTATGGGTGCGTCTTTCACTCGGGCGAGATGTACACAACATATGATTTGGCGACAGTTTCGCAAAAAAACTCCCTTGGCGGCGTGACGGTTTTGTCATGCGGTCAAGGGAGAAAAATTGTGATTGTGATGCCGATTGCGGCTTTTAAGCAATGTTATTTGCGCTGATTCAGTTTGTTGTTTTCAACAACCTTTTTAGCCTCTTTGACATCTTCTTTGCGCTTTTTGTCGTCATCCTTGCGCTTGTGGTCTGCCTCCTCAACGGAGATTCTGATGCGCATTGCGTTGTTTTCCGAAGACAAAACGGACTCGTTTTCCATGTCTTGTTCGCTGTCACGCTCGCTCATACCGCCGATTTGCACGCTTGAACATTCACTGATGGCATTGTCGCGGGCATGTTTGGCAACAGCGTTGCGGTAGTTTGTTTCGATGCCGTTTTTCAACGTTTGCACGTCGTTGTTGGGTCTTGTCGCGCACAACTCGTTGAAGTCGCGCTCGCCGATTGCAAACTTTGTCATCGCCTGATTTTTGTACGCTTCGATTGCGCTTTGTTCGCCAAAATATCTGAACACGTTGAACAACTTCGACCAGAAAGATCTGTTGCGGCTGTGTTCGAGCATCGCTCTGTACGTTTGGGCGGCTTTGAGTTTGTTTTCGGGCGTAGTTACGATAGTGCCGTCCAACTTTGTCTGCTCGTTGTCGACGAGGTTTCTGAATGCGGTGTAACCCATGCTCTCTCTCCACTCGCCGTTTGAAAAATCATAGCCTTGCACGTCTGCTTGCGATCTTCTCAGAGCCTGCTCGACGGAGTTTTGAGGCACATATTGATTTGCAAAGTTTTCCTGCATCGACTTGATTTGGTTGTCGGTGTAGCCGCCGTTGACTATCTTTTGCGGATAGCCGACTTCCTTTGCCGAATCCTGCATAACCTGATTGAGGAGTTTGAGAGTTTGATCCATCTGCTCGGCAGAGATTGTCAAACCCATCTTGCAGCATTGCTTGTTGAGGTTTTCGAGCGCGGTTGCATAGAGGTCGCCGAAAAGCAACTTGTATTGCTTTTCAAAGACGGTTTTGTCGACGCTCGTATGATTCTCGTCCGCATTTTGGAGGATGAAACTTCCGATAACTCCTTCAAGGTTGTTTTTGTTGATTTTGATGCCGCACAAGCCCGCGAGGTCGTTTGTATAGTCATACTGTTGCTCTTCGCTGTCAAGAGAAATGTAGCCTGCGTTGTTGTCGATTGCGATCATTTCCGATCTGTCGTCCCGAGTGGTAACGCCGCCGAAGAACACGCCGAGTTCACGCAATTCGCCCATCGTGGCAACCGAGTATGCCGAGTTGGGATTGCCCTTTGCCACAAAGTATCTGCCTCTTTTGTAGTTTGAAAAGTCGAGTTCCTCGATAGCGCCGAGTTGCTCTTGTTTCGCTTGCGCTGCAACCTGTTCGTCATACTCCGTCGGCTTAAACAGATCGAGGTCTTCTGCGCCTAACAGGTTGTTGAGTTGATCCTCCTGTTCGCGCATATACGCTTCGATTCTTTGTTGCGCCGCAACTTGCTTGTCATACTCGGAAGGAGCGAACAAATCGTCTGCTTCGGGGTCGAAACCTTTCCATTGTTCCTCTTCTGCGGCAACATATTTTCTGTTACGCTCGTTGGCTTCGATTTCTGCTTTTTTGGCGTTGCAGGCATTGACGACACTGGTTTTTATCTGGTTGTATCTCGTGTCGGGGTCTGCGACGTATTGCGCCATTTTGTCCTCGAATTCCGGCTTTACGGTGTTGCCCTTTTGTATAAAGTCGACGGTGTCGACTTCCACCTTGAGATCTTCGCCGTCCTTCATTATGCGGGCAAACTGCACGAGGCTGCTCTGATTGACGAGTGCCGAAAGGAGCGTGTTTCTCGCAATTCTTTCCGAATAAACACCGTTGTTTGCCTCTTTTGCCAAATCGTAGATGGACTTGCCGTCGACAAAGATGAGGTGCACTGCGTCGCCTGCAGCGGTGTTGGTGAAACCGTAGGAGCGAAGCGCGGCGGAATCGATGAACGTTGCGTTGTAGATACTGTCGACGCATCCCACCCACAAAGCGATTGCGCAATCTTCGAAGGCATCGGGATTGGGATTGTCACCCGACAATGCAAGCGCGCTTTGCGGCAACTTGAGTTTGTAGAAATTGTTCTTCCCGCCGAAGTCGTCTGCGTAAGCAAGTCTTCTTCTTCTCTCTGCAAGATATTCGTGAGCGAATTGATGGAATTGTCCCGTTCTGAGGTCCGTCACTCTTATCTCGTTATACTCATCGGGCGCGTTTTCCTTCATCTCTTTTTTTGCATTTGCACGGTCGACGAGAACTTTATAATCAAATCCCGCTCCGAGATTGAGCCAAGTGTCTCTTTCCCAAGAGTTGAGCAATTCGGCATGTGCCACCAAATACTCCGCTTCGAATGCCGAGAAGTCCGCTTTGTCCATGAGAGTGGGATAACGCTCCTCATAATACCAACGATTTTCAAGAAGTTTCACTTCGGATGTTTGTTGCACTCTCATATACAAGACCGTTTTGAAAACGTCTTCAACCGTCTTTATTTCCGTCGGCGGATTGTATGATTCGAGGAAGTCGTACATCCTGTCGAGATACATCTTTATTTCGTCATGCTTCTGTTCGGCAAATGCCGTGAGCATTTTTACAGATTCTTTGAGGGTTTCCTCTTCGGTGAGATCGACATCGCCTACACCCAGTGTTTTGGCAAATCTCGTAAACAAAATGATGTCCAAAAAGTCTCTGTCGTCGATGTTCGACAGTGCATGCGCTATCGGATTTTGTTGCTCGTTGCCTTGTCTGTCTACATATGTGCCTTTAAGCAAATTTTCTGCCACAAGGCTGTAGGGCTTTCTGCCTTCTTCGATGAGCCTGAACGCTTCTGCAATCGTCGGCTCGTCTGCTTTGATGGAAAAATCGTTCTTGCCGTTTGCATACGGCTCTCTTTGTTCGGCTCTTTGTGCGTCTTGCTTGGTCTTTTCTCCGACTTTTTTCGAATACTGTTCGCGACCAGGGATAAGCAAATGATCGAGGCTCGCTTTTTGCGCGTTGAACAGTGCTTTTCTGTACTGCTCGCTGTTTTTGAGCGCAGTGATTTTGGTTGTGTATTCTTCGCTGTCGTTTTTGCCGGTGCTAACGTCGATTATGTCCGATTTATACTCGAACTTACCGTTGAATTCGGCAACCTGAACGATGGACACGACTCCCGTCTGATTTACGATTGCGTCCATAAATTTGGCTGCGCCCGCATTCGGGTTTTTGGGTTCGGGGAGCATATCGTAGATGCTGATTCCGTCGATAAACACCGTCTTGTACAAATCGATGTCGAGCTTGCCGGAATCGGAATACTTTTTCACCAGACCGTAACCCGTGCTTTCCGATCCGAGCGCGGCTCTGAGTGCTGCCGTGATGTTGTCCAACTCGTCGAACGAAGCATCATCGAAGTTTTTGCCCTTCTGTGATTTAGCCCAATCAGTGAGTTCCAATTTTTTGATGGACGCTTCGCCTGCGGGGTTTGCCTTGTCGAGTTCAAACGCTTCCATAAGCGCGTCTGCAAACGGAAGTCTTTGGCTTACCATGGGGCGCATCGCCTCGAAAACTTCGCGAGCGACTCTGTTTTCCGCGAGTTGTTTTTCGGGATCTTTGTCGAGAGCGACAAGCGTTGACGAGTCGATTTTGACGTCGTTGTCCAAAAACAAGAAACCGTTCCACATCGATTGAATCATCAACTGTTGTTCGATTTTTTGGAGTTTCATCCTGCTCGTCATATCGGAAAAATGCGTCGCGACGTATTCGGGGTACTCCTTCAACTTCGTTACGCCCAAACCTTGTTGTGCGCGCAGATAAACAAAGTGCTTCAAAGCGTCCGCCTCGTTGTTGATTTCCGTGGGCGGATTGTAGTTCGAAGCAAAATCAAGCCATTTGTCGAGGTAGCCGAAGATTTTTTCTCTTTCGTCGTTGACAAAAGCGAGAATGACGTCTTCGCACACGTTTTCGAACTCTGCGTCGGTGAGCGGTTTGCCGTTTTTGGGGTCGTCAAAGACAGGTTTATATCTCAAGAACAACGTCAATTCGCACAAATCTCTTTCGTCGCCCTTGTCATAAATCCTATTCATTTCGGATCTCATTCTTTCAGCAACTCTGTGATAGATGTTTTCCGTTGCGTTTGCCGTGCGCATTGCTTCATGCAGGCTTTGTCTGTCAATTTTTTGAGTGAATCTCATTGTTCTTTGCTCCTTTGCTTATTATGCCAAAAAATTTTTGTTTCGATTTTGAACGCCCGATGCGTTTTCATATATTAAGACACTCGCTTTGTCAAAGCGGGTGCAAAATATATTTTATTTTTTCAAATTAAGGTCTGGCGAAGCCTTCGCCTTGATGTCTTTTGCCCTTTCCGCCGTCGAGTGCGCCGCTTCGGGGACGGATATGCGCTCGACGGACGGCGACGACAAACCGAGTTTGTTCATCACTTTGTCAAAGCGGTTTTCGATATTGAGCGAGTTGATCTCCGTTTCAAAATTACTCATAGTCAAAACCCTCCAATTTGGATTTCAGTTTTTTGCAAAGCCTTCTGTATTTGCTTTTGACGGTGTTTGTTCCCTCTCCCGTGTCGGCAGCGATTTCCACGAGCGAATACCCCTCCAAAACGTGTCTGCAAAGGAGTTCAAATTCCTCTTTCGTCACAAGACGCGCAACCTTTTCGAGCAAGTCCGAGCCTTCCGAAAAAGTGTACTGCCCAACCGTGCGCTCGTCGAGTTCCTCCGTCGGTTTTTTGCTGCGCAAACGGTTGAGCGACAGATTTCTTGCAGACCTTGTGAGATAAAATTTGATGTTTTGAATCTCCGCCTTGTCCGCTCCGAAATAGAACTTCACAAAAACGTCGTCGGATATTTCGTCGGTGTCCTCTTTGTTGCCGAGGAACCTGTACGCACAAAACCAGACAAGTTTGAAATACTTGTCGTAAATCTTGTGAAAGACGTTTTGTTTTGCCTGCTCGTCAAAGGGAGACAGGCTCAGTGCAAGTTCCTGTTCAAGAGTCATTTGTTTCACTCAAACATATCGCGCATCTTGTTTGACGCAACGATGGATATATTTGTTCTCGACTGAGGCCCTGTGATGATAAATGCGTGACCCCTGTCGTTGTTGACGATCTGATCCTGCTCGACAGCGTTGATCTTGCCCGCCTTTTCATAGAGCGTGCAAAGGTCGTCCATATCGTTTGGCGAAAGCGCAAAGATGAATGAATACTGGCAAGCGTTGATGATTGCCGTCGATTTGCGGATTATATCCTGACTGCCCACAAAGTCTTTTATGTTTTGCGTAATGACGATTTGCATACCGTTGTACTTTCTTATGCGCTTTGCAAGTTGGAACATAAAGTCGAGCGCAACGGGATATTTGGGGTCAATGAACACATGCGCCTCATCGATTGCCACGATGATTTTTCTGTCGGTGTCGTATTTGAGATTGAAGTCGCGATTTTTGATGATTTCGTTGTCGAGCCATCTCAAAACAAGAAGCATTTGCGCGTTTGCAATCGCTTGGTTGTGGTTTGAAAGCAGCGAGCGGAAGTTGAACACCGTGAAATTTTCCTTGATTGACAAGGATGATTTTCCGTTCCACAGCATAGCGTCTCTGCCCTCGCCGGAGAACTTTGCGACAAAATTTTTCAAAATACGCAGATTTTCGACATCGTAGTTGATTGTCGCCTCTTCGAGCCTCTTGCAGATGAGCGCGTACAAGTCGTCAAACACGGGATAGTCTTCCGCTTTGAGCGTGGCGAGATCCGTCCTTGAATTTATGCCCTTTTGAGCGTATACGTCGACGATGACGTTGTTGAGATATTCAAGCGATTGCGCGTCTATGCCCGACAAAATCTCTCTGAAAAACTGTTCGAGGAATTGCAGGTGAACGCTGAAATTGTTTGCGCCCTCCGCACTCTCGTCCGATTCGAGGGACGTGATGATGTGGAAAGGATTGATTCTTCCCTCCGAAGCCGTGCCTACGTCGACGATCTTGCCGCCGAGATTCCTCGCAAGCGTGCCGTATTCGTCTTCGGGGTCGAGAATGAATATCTTGCTGTTTTCGACCGCAAGTTGCGCGAGTATGGTTTTTGTGGCAAATGATTTGCCCGAGCCCGTTTTGCCCATGACGACCATGTTTGAGTTGACTCTCTCGTTATCGCGGCGGAAAAAGTCCACAATAACGGGGAAACCCTTGCTCTCGCCGAGCATAACGCCCTTGTCGTCCATGACCGACGACAAAACGAACGGGAAAGAAGCCGCCACCGTCGAAGAGTGGATTGCCCTTGCGTATTCGGGCATTGCGTCGTATGCCGACAAGTTTGACGACACCACAGCCTGACGCTGTTTGCAGAAGTTGTCCGAAATTTCGAATCCTTCTTCCGAGAGGATTCTGCGGATGCGCTTTTTGACTTCCTTGCTCTTTTCGTTCTTTGCGTAAACGGCAAAGTGCATTGTGACTTTGAAGAGCGTTTCGTTGTCGTTTTGGAGCATCTGAAGCAGGTTTACGAGGGTTTTTATGTGGGTTTGCTTGTCTATGACCGAACTCGCCTTGTACGATTGCTCACTTTGGCTCATGAGTTCCTGCAACGAACGGTCTATCATCTTCACCGCTTTCGTCTTTTCGTAAGGCTCCATGTTCATCACGACTTTCACGCCGTCGATGTTGAATATCTTGTATCCCCAGGCGTTCAGCACAAAAACGGGATAATTGCTCACCGTATAGTTGAAAGTTTCCACGCCGTCGATAAAGGTCTTTTGAGGAGTGAATTGAATCTCCTTCGGCATAACCCACTTCATGAGTTCGCCCTTGTCAAGCAAATCGATATCGCTCTCGTCGAAGTCGTCGGTGAATTGATATTTCAAAAACACGCACAACTCTTTGTCGCCGAGTATATGCGATGTCATGCCGTTTTCCTCAAAGGACGGAACGGCGTTTTTCAACACCTCGTTCACCGCAGCCTTGTCGGGGTCGTACACGACGAGATAGTAAAACGGTCTGCAAATTCTGTTTTTGTCGTCGAGGCTTTCGTAAATTTTTATTCTGTCGTCGATGATTTTGTTGCGAGCGATGAGTTCCTGCTCATCGATTGCGCCCGCTGCAAAAATCTTGGCGAGAGTTTGCCTTTTCCCTTCTTCAAGCGCGACATACTTGGAAAAATCGAGTTTCCTGTCTATTTTCACAAGCGAAGCCTTGCTTTTTCCCGACACGCTTCTGATTATTTTTCCAAAGCACTTGTCGATGATTTGATCCTGCCTGAATCCCGACAAAAGTCTGAATTCTCTGGGGTCTATCTCCAAAACGCCCGCATAGTAATCGCCAAAGACGATAAAGCCGTCCTTGATGTCTTTGAACGCTATGAAGTTTGAAATGTCCGTCGATGCGCTCTTGTAGTCGGCAGAGTATTTCTTCACCGAAAACAAGTATTTGACAAAGTGCACGAAGAACATATAAAATCTCGAGCCGTTATACGGAATGAAAAGTCCCACGGCAAAGCACAGCAAAATTGCCATCAGAATGTATTTTGCAATGCCGATGTTTGACAAAAACAACAACACCTCGAATATCACGACCACAAGCGCGATAATGATGTCCGTTATGGAAATATTTTTGAAAAACTCTACTTTTACCTTTGCGGTTTTCGGAATAATTCTCATATTCTCTCCTTTCATCTCATATCTTCATCGAAATTGTTGTCGTTGTCGATATTGTTTTCGTTGTTGTTCATTGCGTTTAGAACGGCATCTTGACGATTTTGATTGACGTTGTTGTCAATGTTATTGTTGTTTTCGTTGCCGCGCTCGTTGTTGTTGTCGCCGCCGTTTCTGATGACATCTCCGACATTGTTGTCGTTGTCTCTTGCAACGTCGTTGTGGTTGACGTTGCCGCCCTCGTTGTTGTCGCCGCCTGCATTTACTGCGCCGTCACCCGTCGTGCCGTCGTTGCCGCCGCCGTAACGGCTTCCGAACAACTTGTTGCCGATCTTGTCTTCAACGCCTCTGTTGACTGCGTTGCTCGCTCTTTCCGCACCCCAAGTGAAGGGTTTGGCGGCAACGCCTGCAATCATCTTCAAGCCGCTGCCCAAGAAGTTCCCTGCAAACGCGTTGTCGCGCAATTCGTTGCTTCCGCCGCCGCTGCTGACAAGATTGCCAACAAGAGCCATCGCTTTCTTCATAGTGAGCGAGCCGCCGATGATGAAGAGTATCTTGCAAAGATTGTTGAGAAAACTCGACGAGAAAAATTGCATCGACGAATCCATCACGAGCAAAACGATAAGGCAATATATATTGATTGCGAGGATGGTGCCGAATCCAACGAAAAATTTGGTGAGCATCTGCTCTCTCCACAGTTTGAAATGCGAGCCGTCGTCAATCACGGACACCGCCACCGGGAAGGGAGACACTATGTACAAAATCACAATCGAAATGGCTCTGTCCACAAACACGAGAAGCGCCCACGCGATATTCCACAAAATCACCGCGCTCGCCACCCAAGAAGCAAAGAAGTCGAAGTTTTCGAGATTCATATAATTGAGTACGACATCGGTGTTTGTGTAGTCAAGCGTACCGTTGATAAACAGCGCAGCATCGTTCTTGTTGAAAAACGCGTCGTCGCCGAATGCGGTGAAAAGAAAACTTCCGAGGCTGCTGCTTCCCGTGAGAGTCGCCTTGTAGAGCGCTTGCATAAACACGTTTGCCACCCACACGCCGATGATCATGATGGCAGGAATAAACAAAAACGTCAGAACGCTCTTGAACGACTTTACGCACACTTGCGCAGGAGACATATCGGGCTTTTCTTTCGCCATGAGGCGAATGATTGCAAGTATGGTGAAAAACACCAGAACGATAAGTCCCAGCACCGCCGCCACGATAAAAGCGTCCGTCACCGTTTGGCTGCGCAACAGGTATGTGAGAAAATCCGTACCCTCGCCGTTGACGGTGATGTCCTCGATTCCGCACAATTTGTTTGCGCAAGCCATCACTCCGTCGATGATGCGGAGCATTGACTTCGTTATACTATATAAAAATTCCCAAAACCAATCGAACATATTGCCACCTTTTAGCCGACGCGAATCAACATTGCAGTGAAACTCACGTTTGCCGACGGATATTCGTTTTCAATGAGGTTGCCTTCTTGATCGTAGGCAACGCAGTTGTTTGCAAATTGAAAGAGCAGGCAACTGCCTTCTTGGAGTTGCAAAGCGGATTTGCCCGAGCCGAGAGCGTCGAAAGAGCGTATGTACAAAGCAGTCCACTCTCCTTTTTTGAGCGACACTGTTTTTGTAGCGACGGCATCGCTATTTTTTGGTTCGTCAAACTCTTTCAGTTTTGTTTTTTCATTGCCGTCTTCGTCTTTGTATGTTTCGAAGTCGGACTCGCCGCCCGTTGCAATCGTTTGAGGAAGACTTTTTGCATACGCATATACGCTGAAAATGACGTCCTTGTCCGAACGAACATAGATTGCGAATTCTTCCACCGAAACGTCTTCGCCCACAACGACAGCCATATACTTGTATGCGTCGCTTTCAATCGGGCTTTCAAAGTCCTTGTTGTTGAAGTCGTTGACCGCGCTCTCGTTGTAGAGATACTTTGACTCTTTCTCGACGACTTTGAGATCGCTCCCGACAAACTTGACCGAGGGAAACTTTTTATAAAAATCTTCCTCGTTGTCGATGTTGCCGAGATTTGGCGAGCAGCCGACAAGCACACAGCATACGATAAGGCAGATTGCAAAGGCAAGAAAACTTTTCCCGCCTTTTTTATGCACCATATTGTGTATACCAGCCCTCGAACACGCTCAATCCGACTTGGAGCATCGCAAGCAACACGAAGATAAGTACGAAACCGATGATTGCGTTTTTGAGCGCTTTTTTGGCTTTGTCATGGTCTTGCGGCTCTTCCGCTCTTGCGTACTTGACTCCGAGCACGATGCAGTAGATTGCGCCGATTGAGCCGACAACCGCCAACAAAACGGGGACGAGGACGCGGCATACGTCGAGGATCGGTGCAACAATCTTTTCGAGATCGCTTTGTGACATTCCTGCCGATAAGATGTTTGTAAACATTGTTTGTTCTCCTATGTTTGAATTTTTTGTTTTATAACAAGCAAAATGCTTTTGTTTTTTATTCTATTCTCGAACGCTTGCGGAAGAGCAATCCCACAAACAAGCCTATCACGACAACCAGCACGGCTGCGATAATCAATGCGCTTGTCGCTATGTTTGCGGTGTAAACTCTTTCGAATTCGACTTCCGACCTTGCGCCCGATTCGCTCACGACGACAACTTTATATTTGCCCTTTTCGGTGATGTCGGAGATGTCGGACGACGAGGTTGCCTTCACTTCCTTAACGAGCGTGCCGTCGCGATAGACATAGACGGTGTCGCCTGCCTTATATCCCGAAATCTTTACATCCGTCTTTGTGATTCCGCCGTTTTGCACGCCGCCAAGCGTGATTTCGGGTACGCTCTTGTCGATTGTGATTGAAAAACCGCTTGTCTTCCCTGTGATTTCCGATGTCATGACAACTTCGTATTTTCCGCTTTCGTCAAACAGAACGTGCGAGTGGTCGCCGATATCGTCCACAGCGTCTATCCAATCGATTTTGCCGCCGCCGGTGTCGCAAGTCATTTGCGTAATTTTGTATCCGCTCGGCGTGTTGTATTCAAACGACACATATGCGTGCGTCACGATGTAGAAACAGAAATAATCCTTATTGCCGGCATCGTCAAACAGCACTATTTCCCACTTTCCGCTCTCGGTGAACGTCTTCGAATCGTAGTTTTCAATCTCTTTTCCGTCGCGATATACCGTATAATAAGACACGCTATCGTTGTTCAAAGGTGCAAAAGACACGGCGGATTCGTTTGTAATCTCTCCGCTCACGAGCCGTTTTTCGAGGTTGCCTGTATAGAAACAGAACTCTGCGACGCTGTCGCGCTTGATAGAGTATCTTGCGACGTTGCCCGCCTTGTCGAAGACCGAGATGACGTAATTTCCGTCCACGGAGTAGTGCGTTCCGCTCTTATACTCGCCCTTATCCACGCCGTTTATCGTGATTGTTGCCGTGTTGTTTTCGTCAAAAGCGATTGCGACAGGGTCTCTCGTCACGCCGTCCTTGACGCTCATACCGCTCGAATCTATTTCGACGTTTGCGCGATAAAGCACGCATGTGAACTTGTATTCGAAGCCGAATTCGTCAAGATATTCTATCTCGTATTCCAACTTACCGCTGCCCGATTCGCTTTCAAAATCCACGCTGAACGGCAAATCTCTGCGCTGTCCGTTGACAAGGAAGTTCGAAACGGCGGCTGTGGTCGAGAGCGAGATTGTCTTGTTGCTCCAGATTCCGCTTTCAAGCACGTCGTCGGTGATTTCATAACTCGTCTTTTCCATAGAACGAGTTGTGCGAGATACGCTGAGCGGCGACGCGGATTGATAGTGAATCTCTTTGTCCGCCCTGTTGCCGTAAATATCTCTGAACACGATTGTGTATTTCCCGTCGCCGTCATCGCCGACAAGATAGTTTTTAAGGTTATTTATGTCTTTCGACGGCGTTTTGTCATAGACAACCGAAGTCGCATCCCCGAAAGTCACCGAGACAAATTTTACGTTTCCGCTTGTCAGATTGTCGATGTCAAAGAACACTTTGCCGTTTGTGTAGCCCTCGCTCTTTCTCAGCGCCTTGTCGTTGAAACCGCCAAGCCATTTGTCCGAAAATTCAAGCGATTGCTCCTTGATTTCGACTTCTTTCGACACGACGTTGCCGTATGCGTCGTTGAGCGTAAACACATATACCCCCTGCGCCGAAACAGTGATTGCGCTGTTGTCTTTTTCGGTCTTTTTATCGTAGCCGTCAAACGCTTTGCCGTCCTTTGTGACCGTGCAGACGATATCTTTGCCGAAAGTCAGCGAGAAGGAGTAGTTCGAGTAGAATTTTCCGCCGAAGTCGATGCCGTATCTCACAACCGTCCCGTCTTTGTATGTGACTGCGCCGCTTGCCGCAATGCCGTCGCAAACCACCACTCTGACGGTTGACGGATTGCCGTACGTGTTGTAGACCTCGAATTCGTAATATCCTTGATTGCCGAATGTCTGCGCGCCGTCGTTTTTGTCATAGAAATCGAGTATTTTGAAGTCGCTGCCGTCTGCCGAATAGTAAACGGTAAACGTCGTAGCGCCGTCAGGAAGCGAAACTTTGAACTCCTTGTTGGTGTAAAGGGTTGTTTCGAGCGAGCAAGACGTTGCCACGCCGTCTTTGTCGGTGTACTCGCAATCGAGATACGCTCTCTCGTCCGAAAGAGTCGTGTTTGTATATTTGATGTCCGCAACCAAGTCCGATTGGACGCGCAGTTGCACGCTTGTCTTATGCACCTCGTCTTTTACTCTTTCCTTGAGCGCGACTTCGAGGTACACAACGCCGTCTTTGAGGTATGCGTTCAAAGTCCTTGACGTGTTTTCGGCAATCGTTTTCGGAGTTGAGGTCAGTTGCCCGAGCGTCTCTTTGTACTGCACTGCCGTGAACTTGCCTTCTTCGTTCTTTTTACCCACTTTCAAAATCGTGCGCACGAGATTGCTGCCGTCCGTTGACAACTTGAAATACTCTCCGTCAAGCACAAATGCGAAACTGCCTGCGCCCTCGAGCGTTGCGATGACGTTGTTGTTGCCGACTTCCGAGGTGACTCCCTCGAGATTGTCAACGCTTATCTCGGTGCATTCGGTGCGTCCTATCGAAAACGAGAAAGATGATGTGTTGCCGAGTTTGTCCGTTGCGACGATGCTGTATGCGCCCTCTTTGCCAAACATGACTTTGTCGGGGAAATTCGAGGTGTATTCGGTTGTTTCGCCGTTGTAAGTGTACGACCACTTATAAAGTCCCGACAAATCCGACACTCTCACGGTGACCGTGCCGCCGAGCACAAGTTCGCCCGACGCGACCGTTTGCGTTGTGACCGTCGTCTGCGCAACCGAAACGCTCGGGAGATTGATAACGTCCCCTTCCTTGACGTTTGTATGATTCTCGAAGTAAGTGGCTATTGCGCTCTCGTCTTCGTCGGCGAAAGTATATGAGGGTCTGTTTGTGGTTGCCGATATCGTGGGAGCGGACGTATCCGACTTGCCCGAATATATAGTATATAAACTTGGATAATTAGTATAATATACCTTAAATTGCCAATTGTCGGTTTGATTGATGATCACCGACGTATGACCGGAAACCGTGCTTTGTTGCGGTTTTTGCGTGCCGACATATTCATAGCCGATGTTGCCTATGGGGAAGCGGAAATTGACTCTGCCCTTGCTCGTAATCAAAAATTCGGACTCGCTCAATCTTGTTTTTATCAAGCCCAAATCGCCGTCGTTGACTTTGACAAATTGACCGTCTTCCTCAACGTACCAGTCGAGTTCGGGCGCTTTGCGCGTGAGTTCGACGGTCTTGTCAAAGACGTTTCCGTACAAATCCTCGACGTAAAAACGATACACGCCGCCTGCATAGAATGTGAGTTTGTTTTGTTTCAACTGCGATATGTCGTTTGCGATAAGCACGTTGTCGAGATAGATTTCGAAACGATAAATTTCATCCCTGTCTTCCGTGTATGTGAACGTGATTTTTTCGTTTGGCGACTCTGTGACCGTGCAAGCGTTTGCCAAGTCCCGACTGCATACTCTGAGCGTGAAACTATATCCGTTGCCCGAGCGATCGTACAAATAGATCAAATACTTTCCGTCTTCGAGGGTATCGCCGTCTTTGATTTCGCTTGCGTGCTTTACGAATTTGAGTTTTTCGTCCAACGTGTAGACCGCAACGTAGGCGCACTCGTCATCGTCCACGAGAGCCTTGAATGTAAACTCCTTGACGTTGAGTGTTTTGATGCTGCCGTTTCTGATTGTTTCGACGCTCTCGCCGTTTATGGTTTTGTAAGCGACCTTGAAGTCGGGCGAGGAATTGTCGATAAACACCGAATATTCTCTCACGCCTTTCTCGTCGCGCTCGACTATGTCGTAAATTCCCGTGCCTTTGATAAGATCTTTCAGATAATAGTAATTGCCGGACAATGATACTTTTGTATATTCGTCTTTGTCATGCGCCTTGTAATATATAGACGTATAGTCGGAAACGTTGCACTTTTGCACCGCAAAGGGATATGTCTTCCCGTCCGAATCCGTATATTGACTGTTGTATATATATTCGTCGCCCGAATATGATATCGGTTTTGTCACACCCGAAGCGGTTGCAAACTCAACGTTCGTCTTTGTCTTTTCAACGGTAATAACGCTTGCGCGCACGCGCGACGAATCTATAGTAGGCACGTTGCGACCGTCAAGCCAATCGTTGCCGACAAGATAGACGTAACTGCCGTTTGTCATAATCGAAGAGACAACGGAATCCATCGCTTTGGAGAGGTTTGACGAAATCAAATCGGTGTCTATGCTTGTGACGGTCGTTTCGGAATAGAAATACAAATTCCAGTACTTCATATCGCTCGCCCGATCGCTTGTCGGACTCCAGTCTGTCGCCTTATATCTTATCCAGGTTTGACCCGCTTTTGCCGTGGCTGTTTCGTCTTTCGCCTTTCTGTAGTACTCGCTTTGGTTGTTGTTGATTGCCGTTGCGTAAGCGTCGGTGAGTTGAACGAGCGACAAATCCTGCCATTCCATAAATTCGACATAGTTCTTCGCTGTGTCGTAGGACGAGAACACGAGAGGATTGTTTTGGGTGTTGTATTGGGTGATTTTGCCGATGGTCGTGCTTGAACTCCAATAATAGTAGTCCACACCCGACAGCATCCAAACCTTGTTTGCAACCAACTTGTTGTCCTCAAGAGCCTTGTACCCGGCAACGTCATCGCTGTCGCCCATGAGATAGAACGTGTAAACGTCCGATGTCTTGTCAGAGGATTTGATCTGAATGGTATAATACCCTCCGACAAATGTATCGCCGCTTTTACGTTTGTATGTAAGGGTGAGTTTTGACGTATCGCTGCCCTGTTCGACGTCGAAATAATAGCTCGCACTTGCCGTCACGTCGTCCGAGCCGATTTTGAGCGATGCCAACTGCAAATTGTCTGCGGTCGCGCCCCCGTCAAACGACAACGTAAAGCCGTCTGCCTTGTATGTGTTTTGATACGAGTTGCCCGAGCCGATTATCGTTGAGGGTGCCTCTGCGCTCTCGGAAACGGCGTATGACGTTCCTCTTATTGTCAGGCTCAGCTTGCAACGATCGCAGGTGTCGAACAGCAACGAATCTATGGTTTCAAACATAGCCTCGTTGCCCGCTTTGTCTTTGGTTACAAACTTGAAGTAGAATCTTTGGCTCTTGTTATCGCCCATTCCGAGCGTATCTTTGGCTTTCACCGTATAAGTCCAGTCTGCGGTGTCCTCTATCTCGTGGTAAACGAAGGACGGAGACAGCGTCAACCATTTCCACTCGGTGTTGTCCGACTGCCTGTACCCCATTGTCAAAGTATCGAGATCGGCTGCGTTTCCGTTCACTGCGATTTTAAAACTTCTTTCCGAAAGAGCGGCGTTTGAATTGCCGCCGTCAACCGACTCAAAGAATATAGGCGTGTTGTCAAACGACAACTTTGCAGAGTGCGCAAATCCCTCTTTTCCGTAAGCGGATTGCGCTTTGACGTAAAGATAATATTCTCCGTCAAAATTTTCACCGGTGACTGTATATTTAGTCGGACTTGTGGTGTTGCAATACAAATACGATTGCGGCACATACTTGTCGGGGTCGGTCACTTTGGACGCTTCCACCCATGTATAATACAACTTTGCGCCGCTTGCGTCCATATTTGTCACCGTGACTGTCGCTGTGTGCGATTTGCTCGTCGCCGAGGATGTATTCGTGACGCTCACATCGGGCGTGCGCATATCTATGTTGAGATTGTCAAACGCAACGTCCCCGAAAGAGTCGGAATCGACGATATTGTTGCTCAATGCAAAATTGTAGGCATAGTCGCACACTTTTCCGCCAAGCACATCCTTGAACGATCCTTTGGTAAACTTTATCGACTCAATGGAAGCGTACTTGTTTTCATACTCTTCCAGATTGCAATCGAAATAAAGCGTGTCCGTTCCGCTACCGCCCGCATAAGCAAACGAAATCGGCTTTGTCGCGTCTCCTTTTTTGTAGCCTGTAATCTTGACGGCACTCGTATTTACGTTCGAGGCAAAATGCACCGGCTCGGAAAATCTCACCGACAAGCGCAACACTTTGTTGTCCGTTGTGTTTGAAAGGTTGTCGAGATATGTTCCCTGCACCGTGGGTGCGGCGGTGTCATAAAGTTCGCTGTCTATACGCAAAGCGGAAAACACCATTTTCCAGGTCGAATCGCGCGTTACGTGGAGCGTAACGCTCTCGCCGTTGCCCTTGTACACCTTGCCGCCGACCGACGAAAAACCGTAACTTGCAACGCGGCTGTACATCGGGTCGTTCGTGTTGTACACCGTATAGCCCGTGATTGCCGAATTTTCTTCTATGTAATATCTATAACTGTCGTTGCCTCCGTGCGCATACGCATCAACGCCGAACAAAATCGGCGCGCCGCTGCTCTTGGGGTCCCAGTAATCTGCAGAATAATAAATGGTTCCTTCCCCGTCATCCCTCGCTTCCTTGAGGGTGAGAGTTGCCCTTGTATCGACGGTGCTCCAACCGCTCTCGTACAAAACCGCCGAGCCGCCGTAGTATACGTCCGCCCAGCCCGTCTTCATATATTTCAGGATATAATCGTAGCCGACGAGCCTGTCAAACGTCATCGAAAAGTCATAGCTTTCGTTGTTGTCAACCCACACTTCCTTGTTGCCCGACGGCGCTTGATAATAGATTTTGTCCTTTGCGTTGACGTTGCCCTCGAACCAGGCGGAAGCGAAACTGTTGCCGTAAAAGTAGTCGTCAAAATACGCGCCGTCGTCTTGTTGAGTGTATACATAATCGTAGCGCGTTGCGACTCTGCACTCGAAACTTTCGGAGCCTTCTTTGTATTCGCTATTGTCCTTGGAGTAAGGATCGTTCGTCACCACGCACTCGTTGCCGAGTTTGGATGAAATCGAGCAGACGACGACTTCGAATGTCCTCGTCGTTCCCTTTTCGCTGCTCAGACCGTTTTCCACGATATTGGGTGCCGACGTATTTATGGTTTGCACCGTAAAATACTGTGTTCCGCTCGCTTTGGTGAGGGTATACGTTTGCGAATTCGCAACGTAATCGACGTCGGCAATCGCACTCTTGTTGCGCGTTGTAATCGTGAGAGTCACCGTATCGTCGGGATTTGACACGCTCACGCTCAACTGGACTTTGCCCGTCGCCGAATCGGGCCACAAAAAGCCGTTTACATTTCTTGTGCTCACTTCATAGAAGTGAATATACGTCACGTTTGACGGAGTGCTTGTCGAATCAGCCGCAACTGCGTCCGATGACGAGCCTTGCGCAACGCCGATGTCCACCGCGCATAACGAGAGCGTGGCAACCAAAATAAGCAATATGCTTAGGTATGTTATTTTTACAATCGATTTTCTCATGCGCAAATCCTTAATGTCATGACAATCCTTCCAATTTTGCGAAGATGTCTTTTTCGCTCAATTCGGGATGCTCTTGTCTGAATTTTATCCACTGTTCGAGCCATTTTTTGTTGCTGTCGTTGCCCAGTACGTCATTTTTGACGTCCTCTTTTTCAACGTTTTCGTTTTCGGACAAGTCGATTTTTGTCGTTTTTTGTGCCGTCAATTCCGTCTCGGTCGTCACGCCGCCGTCCTCGCTTTGATTGAAAACGATATCGTTGCGCTTTTGTGCGTCATAGAAGATTGCGTCCTCGTCAAAATACCTCTCGGCAAGGAAGGACGTATCCATTGCGCCCGTCTTGTACAGCGGCACTTTGAAGCTCGGCGTAAAGTAACTCTTGAACGGATAGTTGCCAAACGTCACTATAATCGAATGTCCTATGTCGCTTCCGTGATTGAGCCTTTGAAGTTCGCTCGGATAAATGAGCGGTCTGACCTGCGTTTGCGTGGACACGTTGACCGCCTTGTCCATATCCGTGCCGCTTGTGGACTTTGTGACAACCGTCACGTTGCCGCAAAGTTCGGAGAACTCCTTGCAAGTTGCCAAATCGTTTGAGCCGATGAACATCTTGATTCCGCAGTTGCCCTTGATGATATCCGCCACTCTGTCGCCGTAGACGTTGTTGAGTTGCGAGTAGGACTGCACAATCATATTGAACCATATCTTGCGGCTTCTGCCCACGGTTATCATCTTGTCGAAGTTTTCGATTTTCGGCATATTTCCGAATTCATCAAGGATGTAGTAGACGTTGCGCGGCAAGGTAAGGTCGGAATTTGCCGAAGCGACTTTGATGAGTTGTTTGTACAAATTAAGCACAAAAATACCTGCGAGATTGTGCCTCGTGGTCTTTTCGTCGGGTATTTTGAGGAAGAGCGCGGTCGGCTTTGCGGCGAGGTCTTCGGGTGAAAAATCCGACGACGAAGTGAGCGCGCATATGCCCGCGTCGTTGAAAAGCGTCAACTTCTCGTAAACGACGGACATATACGACGCACGAGTGGATTCCGCCGCGTCGCAAACCTGCTTCGAGAGCGAATACGCCTTTGACAAAGGACTTCTGCCTGCAAAGTATCTGCGCAGTTGCAAATAGTCCTCCGATGAATTTTGCAAAATCTTGGTGAGGTTGAAAAAGTTGAATTTCTCCTTTGTCATGCAGAGGCTTTCTTCCTCGCTGTCCTCGAGCATGGCAAGAAGGGTTGCGAGCGTAATGCTCCTTGCGCCCTTTTCCCACATCGGATCTCTTTCGTTTTCTATTGGAATAAGCACGGACACGAGGTCGTTCAAATCCTCGTAAACCTCGTCGTAAGTCTTGCGCTTGAACACCTTGATTGCGTTCACAAGATCGTTATACTCCGAATACGCGCGCCCCTCGAATTCATACCAGACGGCTTTGCCCTCGAAAGTTTCGCTCGCACTGCCCTTCGGCATACTCTCGTCAAGAGCGTCCTTGTGCAGATACGCGTTGTTGTGAGCGTCGGCGTACTTTTGATAGTTGTCCCAGATTGCATCGAGCGGATTCCAGCGATACGATGTGTATGTGTCTCTCAAATCGATGACTTTCACGTCGTATCCCCTCTCTGCAAGATATGCCGAGTGAAGATTGAACAATTCACCTTTTGGGTCTGTCATAACCATTGACGAGCCCGCCTTAGTGGACGCGAGAATCTGAATCATAGGGCTTACGAACGTCGTCGTTTTGCCCGAGCCCGTCGCGCCTATGATGATCGAATGGCAAGGCGAATTGAACAACACTTCTTCGTCCGTACCCTTCTTGTTGAGTTGCGCCATCACCGGCACGCCGTCCTTTTCGAGTTGGGCAAGTTTTGTATATTGACAATCTTTGAAAACTTTCTGTTTTTCCTCTTTGCTCATCCAGCGCGAGTTTTCGAGGTTCGCCTCTATGCTGTCGATTTTGCCTTTGCCGATCAAGCCCGACGTTCTTGCAAAACGCAACAATCCGCGGTCGAACACTCCGCAATAAAACGCGGCAAATCCGATGAAAAACCCGAGCGCGATGCCAAAATAGAGCCAATCCCAATCGAGTATGGATTGAACGCATACGCCCCAGGCGATGCCTTTTATGTTCCAATCGCTCTTGATAAACGCGTACAACACAAACGCCAGCAACAGCGCGACAAGAAGGGAAACCGAAAGGAAAAACAACCATTCCTGCGCCTTTCCGCTGCAAAATTTGTTTGAAAACAGTACGTTTGCAAACAACATCAACAGCACAAACAAAAACACTTCGCACTTGATGTACGGCATCAAACTCAAATTGTCGTGCAACACGCCAAGCACCACGATGTTTGAAATCACGAGGTTTACAAGAATTATCAGTCCGATTGCGCCAAATTTTTTCTTCATATGCGCCTGCCTTTATTCGCTCCGCGTCGATGAAGCCGCGCTCGACGTATCTTTCGTTGCGATGAATCTTTGCACGATGGGCAAAAGTTTTTCATAGTTTACGGTGTCCTGCTCGAATTCGATTACGATGACGTATTCGCCCTCTTCACTCACGCTCGTTGCAGGATTGTTATCGGTGTCTTCGATATATTTGCCGTCTTCCTTGTCTTGCATTGACTTGAAATATTTGACGTTGACCGTCAACTCTTTTCCGTCAAGTCCTTTCGGCACGCCGCTCACTTGCGCATACATAGCGCCGTCGTCGTTTTCCTTGCAAGTCACCTTCAATTGCGAATCGTCATAGGCGATTTTGTTTATCGTCAGCGTTGCGCTGAGTTCAAACCAATTGTAGTTGGCATTTTCGTATTGGAGCGTCACAATGTAAGTGTACGTTCCGCAATCGGACACTTCAGAAACATAATCGTTGTTCTTGTCGTTGTCTATATAGATGTCTTCTCCCTGTGCGTTCTTGAAATAGTGCGAATATTCAGTCCAGCCTTTCGGCAATGTCGGCAATGCAATGGTATGCCCTTTGCCGTCATAATTCACCTCCTCGCTGACAAGGACAAGTCCGCTTGCGTCATAATCTGCCGATTCGATCTTAAGCGTTGCTTCCATAGGCGCAATCGTTTCATAATTCGTATCGTTTGATTTGAAGTTCGCCGTAAATTTATAAGTGCCGGCATTGCAAACTTTCGAGCTTGCAACGGGTTCGTAAGTTTGGTCGATAAAACTCGTCGCCTTCTCGACCTTGTAAGTTACGCTCACGCCGTCGGGGCAACCCGAAACCGAAAGAGCGTGTTCCTTGCCGTCATAAACAACTTCGTCGTCAGAGAAAACAAGTTTCGATGTATCGTATTTTTTCTTCTGAATGGTCAGCGTCGCTTGCATATCGGCAATCGGCTCGTAGTTGACGCTGTCGCCGAAAAATCTTGCAATCACCGAGTATTCGCCTGCATTCGTCTTTTTGTTTGCGCCCGTAACGCCCGATTCGTCGACATAATTCACACTCACGCCGTCGGGGAGACTTCCCGAGATCGCAATCGAATGTTCCTTGCCGTCATAAACCGCGCTGCCGCCTTCAAAACTCACGCCCGACATATCGTATTTTGCCTTTGCGATGTTCACCGTTGCTGTAAGCGTCTTTGTAACATAGTCCTTTCTTGAAACAATGGCGGTGACTTCATAACTGCCGGCATTGACAAACGTATTGCCGTTTTTATAGTAAACCGAAGTGCCTTCCGGATAATTTTCAAACACCGTCGCCGTGAAGGTCTTGCCCGTATACACCGTGTTTATAACGCTCGTTCCGTCTTCATTCGCAACCGCGTCCGCAAAATGCAAATCAACAAATTCATGCAAGCAAACCGTCAAGGAAAACTCGCACGTCTTTCCGCTGTATGTGGCGGTGAGGGTGTGCGTTCCTTGCGTAAAAAATTTCAAATTATCCTCGTTCGAGAGCATACTTTTTTCAAGAGGCATCTCCGTTTTGCTTCCCGAATCGGAAACAACTTCAACCGTGAAATCCGAATAGTCGAAATCGCCGACGAGAATCTCGCTCGGTCCTTTCACAGATATCGACGCCACTGCGTCACGAGAACAGGAAACAAGCACCGCCGCACAAACGAGGCACAACATAATTGCCAAAACAACGCAATTCACAAAGTATTTCCGCTTCATAGTCTTCTTCGGTGACCGTCCTTGTCTTCTCTACGCTCAAGTCTCTCAAGCGTCCGCAATATAGCCGATCGCACGCACGCACTCGCATGCGCCTCAAGTCAAATATTGCTATAACTATTTTAATATAATATAAAATTACGATTTTGTCGTCAATTTTTTTATAGGAATTTTTTTACATTAAAAAATAAAAAACCGATTTCGACGTGCGCTTTGTCACTCTCCTGCCGACCGCTCGATATACAACCAAACCCTCTCGGCAAAAGGCATCTGACAAAAAGCAAAAACATCCGCTTAGATTGCCGAAATCAAAATTGAATCCTCGCCTTAATCACACTTTGGTCATTGCGCCGCCGACAATGATATATTTTCCGTCATACGCGTCGACAAAACCACCGAAAACGCCTTTATAAAAATCGTCGGATTCTCAACGCTTTTTCAAATTTATCCAATTAGATACTGAAAAACAGACTGTCCACAACAATGTGACGCGATTTTCAAACAGTCCTCTTCGCTTCTATGAACAGGATAAGAAAGCACGGATATGAAGATGCAAATGTCGCTTCCGATTCATTCCCCATATCAATCTGTCGGAAAAGTAATTTCATCACTAAAATTTATTTTTTAACAGATTTCAACCTCATTCGCAACATATTTCACACGCAACGGCATTATTGTTGACAATACTCGCTTTTTGAGGTCAACTATTGCTTGACGAGCGAAAAATTCGTCGTATAATATAGTATTATATTAATATCGTAACTATAAACTTTATATATCACGGAGCAAGTGAAAATGAAAAAATATGCAATCGCAAACGCGAACATAATTTCCGGCAAATTGAACGACGGCGTTCAAAGCGGCAAATATATTGTTGTCGAAGACGGAAAAATCGCAAAAATCACAAGCGACAAAGAGGCAATCGACGGTTTGAAAGTGGTGGATTTGAACGGAAAATACATTCTTCCGGGGCTTATCAACCTACACGTTCACCTTCCCGGCTCAGGCATGCCGAAGGACACGAAAAAGCAGAACAAGAAGACCGTGCGTATGCTTATGGATCACGCGCTGACAAAGTATATCGTGTACCGTCTGTGCGCAAGTTACGCCAAAGTCGAACTCATGTCCGGCGTGACGACAATCCGCACTGTGGGCGGACTTGACGACATCGATTCGAGGATTCGCGACAACGGCGCAAAAGGCAAGTTGAAAGCACCGAGAGTGCTTGCCTCGAATATGGCAGTATCCGTCAAAGACGGACATATGGCAGGCTTGTTGGCGTACGAGGCAAAAGACCCCGAGGACGGCAGACGCTACGTCCGCGAGATCGCCAAAACAAATCCCGACCTCATCAAACTTATGATCACCGGCGGCGTCCTCGACGCAAAGAAAGAGGGCGAACCGGGCGTATTGCGTATGTCCCCAGAAATCGTCAAAGCGTGCTGTGACGAGGCGCACAAACTCGGATTCAAGGTTGCGGCGCACGTCGAAAGTCCGCTCGGCGTAACCGTTGCGCTCGAGGGCGGCGTGGACACGATAGAACACGGCGCAAACGTCGGCGAACACGAAATCGAACTCTTCAAACAAAACGGCTCCGCACACGTTTTGACCATATCCCCCACAATTCCCCTCTGTATGTTCGACCTCGCAGTATCGGGCGGCACTCCCCTTCACAAGGTCAACGGCAAAGTGGTGTTCGAGGGTATGCTCGACTGCGCAAGAAAATGCCTCGACTCCGGCATCCCCGTCGGGCTCGGCACGGACACGGCTTGCCCGTTTGTCACACACTACGATATGTGGCGCGAACTTCGCTACTTCCAAAAATATCTCGGCGTGAGCAACGAATTTGCCATCCACACCGCAACCGAAATCAATGCAAAAATCGCAGGCATAGACGATGAAACAGGCACCATCGAGGAGGGCAAATCCGCAGACTTTATGGTTGTCGACGGCAATCCGCTTGAAAATCTCGAAGCATTGCGCAATCCCAAAGCGGTGACACTGCGAGGCAAGATGATAAACAATCCGAAAGTCAAAAAGTTCAAGTATGTCGAAGACGAATTGGACTTGTACACGAAATGATGGCAGAAACGGCGCAATGTGCGCCGTTTTTAATGAATAATTAATAATGAATAATTGATAATTGCGGGTGGGGTTACACCCCACACCCCAAGTATTTTTTTGTATCCTAAGCGCACTATTGAGATAAAGAACAAGAAAGGCACGGTTTGAATCAAAACCAAGTGTACATAGACGTACACGATTTTGAGACAAGTCGTGCCTGACGCAGTTATTCGCTCAACTATTCTAAGGTTCCCTAAGCGCACTATTGAGATGAAGAACAAAAAAGAGGCATCCGAACGGCAACCCTAATTTACATAGTGTAAATGAGTTGTCGGGCGGATGCCTCTGCCGCAGTTATTCGCTCAATAGCGCGCTTAGGTCAAGTCTTTGTAAAGTTGCTTGATAACCTTATCAAAATACTCGATTCCGTCTTTCTTCTCTGCAACCATAGTGTTGACTTCGGAGTTGTAGAGATCGTTTTTCTTGGCATCGAGGAGAGTGTCGTAGATGACGTCATAGAGCGTCTTTGTGTCGGAGGATTTCTTTGCGAACGTCATAACATAGTTGCTGGGAAGCGTATTTTCGCTCATAGATCCCAACACGTCGGCTTTCTTGGAAGCGTCGGAACTTACGTTGCTCTCGTCCCAAACAGTGTAGGAATTGAGAAGCACGAACACGCCTGCGTATGCGCTGTCGCTTGACGTTGCTTTCTCTGCGCCGTTGATGAGGCTGTCCGCCACGACGAACGCTTTGTTGTTGCCTGCAAACTCACCGTTCGTGAGGGTGCCTTTGAACATATCCTCGGACGTCGTTTCGGTTGCGTAAGAGCCTGTGCCTGCCTTGACGAGCGCACGAGCATATGTCGTGAAATCTGCAAGGTAGGAACTATCCTTGCCTTCGGGGGACACGAGGTAGCCGAGTCCGTTGTTGTTGGAGTCGCTGCTCGTTGCGCCCGAATCGTCGCTGACGAGGTATGCCCACGTCGTTGCGACTTCACGAAGCCAGTAAACGCCTTCCTCTTTGGTGAGGTCGCCATTTCCAACCGCCGCCTTGACTTGGTTCAAACTGTTGTGGATTTGATGGATCAAACCGACTTGACCGTCCTTGTCGAACACGGAAACCTTGTTTGACAAGTATGCCATTGCAGGATGCTCTGTTGCGTTGTATACGATTTGATATTTGTCGTCGACTTTTTTGAACTCAACGATTTGGTTGTAGTTGTTGCCGCCCTCGACTTGATAAGACGTGTCTTGTTCGCCCACATTGTTGTAGGGGTTCTTCGCGTCGGTCATCGGGTCGCGCAATTCGATCTCCTTGCCGTCTGCGTCTTCAACGACTGCGGTCGAATCGTATTTCGGATTTGAAACGTACGCTGTCATATCCGCGATAAGACGATTGCGCGTGAGCAAGATTGCTTCGACATTGGTCGGATCGTTCTTTGCCATCGCGTTGAGCGTCTTCATTCCTTCCGAATCGAGTTTGAAAAGGATGTTGATAACAAAGCCGTAGCCTTGATCCGCTTGAGGATGATAGTACGTTTTGCTGAGCGTACCGGTGAGTGCGGATTCATAGGAAGAATCGCTGCTTGCAAAGGTTTCTTTGTTTTTTGCCACTTGCGCTTCGAATTCTTCTTTGATTTCTTTCTCGGTCACGGTTGCACTGTTGCCGATCATACGTTTGAGCCTTGCAACGAGCAAAGATTGATGTTGAGAATTGAGATAATAGTTGTAGCAATCCTCGATATTGTCCTTATAAAGGTTGTTTTTGAGGTTGGTTTCCATCTCGGAAAGACCTTCGTTGATATAATCCGTAAGCACGGAGACAAGGGTCTTGCCTTCGTCAACGACGATGTTGTCCACAAAGTCCGCCTCGAGGAATTTGGTTGTAAACAGGCTGTCTTCTTTGGTGCTGTCAAGCAACTGCGCTTTGTACTCCGCCGAGAAGAATTTGTCCGCAAGTTTCACGTCTTCGGTGCTGTCGGGGTCGTAATCGTCCTCTTCCTCGGCTTCGGGAAGTTCGGTGCGCGGCGAAACGTATTCTACCCACTTCGCGTAAAGGGTGATTGTTTCGCTAACGGCGGTGTTCTCAAAATCGAATTCCTCACCGGTGAGATTTTCATCGGCGTACCAGCCGTAGAAAGTATAACCGGATTTGGTGGGGTCGTCGGGTTCTGTTGCAACACTACCCTTTTGAATCTTTTGCTTTTCAACCGTAGAACCGCCGTTGGACTCGAATCTGACGTAAACTGGATCGGTCACCTTTGTTTCGGTGGAGTCCTTCTTGGTGTCGGATGTCGTCGTGTTTGCGTTGTCCTCGGTGATGAGACTTTCAACCGTCGATACGAGCGAATCGAGCAAACTCTCGTTCGTATCTTCAATCGCCTTATTTCTTTCCGCAGCGGAAAGCAATTCCTCTATGCTTGTCGGAAGGGCTGTCTTGCCCTCGAGTTGTGCGACCTTCTCTTTCGCAAAAAGGACAAGCAACTTTTGTTGCGCAAGGGATTGTGCAAGATAGTTCGCGGTGGCTTCATAGGTCATACCGTAGTAGTTGACGTAGTAGTAAGCGTAAGAGTTGAAACTCGACGCCAACTCAAACTTGTACACGTTTTCCTTTTGCGTCCCGAATTCACCCTCATAGGTGACGGATGCGACAACCTGTTCGGCGTCACGCTTGTCGTTCTTCTTGAAGATTTCGTCGCAGCCGACAAACAAGGTCACGCTCATGGCGAGTACCAAAACAAGTGCTGTTGCGACAATCAGTTTCTTTTTCTTCATATCAACCTCATATAATGAGTATAAATCAATAGTATACCCATTATACACGCACGAGAGGGCGCACGCAAGCGTTTTTCGCCCATAAAACAAATAATTAAAATTGATTCCCGTTCGTTCGATTATCTTCCCACCCTGCAAAAAAGTCCGATTTTGCGCGGATAGAAGCACGATTTTTATGCAGTTTCAAAATCAGACATTCAAAATAGAATACCGATTTTCGAGTATGAAAGTTTAAGTTGCTCCACCCCTCGAACATCGCTATTTGAGCAAACTTCTCTCGATTGCGCAAAAGTTTCGCTCTTTCAGAATTTATTTTTTCAATCCGCTTGACAATTTTTCTTATTTATCATATCATAAGCAAGCATTGAATATCGCGGGGTAGAGCAGCTGGTAGCTCGTCGGGCTCATAACCCGGAGGTCGTTGGTTCAAATCCTTCCCCCGCAACCATATGCGAGATCGGGTCGACAGAATCGAAGTCGCGACATCGGTTTGAAACCAATCCGGACTTGCAATCTATCGTTGTGCGGAGTGCAAAAGCACTCCCCGCAACACAACACAAATTATATGGCGGCGTAGCTTAGTTGGTTATAGCGGCCGGTTCATACCCGGCAGGTCATTGGTTCGAATCCGATCGCCGCTACCATACGGAAGCTTAGCTCAGTTGGTTAGAGCATCTGCCTTACAAGCAGGGGGTCACAGGTTCGAGTCCTGTAGCTTCCACCATCTGAACTCACATAAATGAAACGGCCCTATGGTCAAGTGGTCTAAGACATCGCCCTTTCACGGCGGTAACCCGAGTTCGAACCTCGGTAGGGTCACCACGAATAACCTAACTTGAATTTCCAAGTTAGGTTATTTTTTTAGTCGTTTTCAGGGTATTTTGCGCTATTCCACCCTTATCTCAACCATTATCTTGCGTTTTGTGGACGAACGGGACGATATAACTTTTTTCGGCT
>CAVBBF010000002.1:2681-86618 GCA_963593735.1 Phascolarctobacterium succinatutens | reverse complement strand
TTGCGAGAACAAGTGCGGTTTTTGACAATCGCCTAAAAGTTTTCGTTTCTATTTATGGGATTCCCACGCTTCGCTCTGAATGACGATGTGGGCGATTGATTTTACCGCAACGCAGTTTGAGCAATGGCTCGCATTCCGTCTTCGAATGGGCAGAGTTGGTGTATGAGTACGCTTCGAATAAGTGTTCGTTAAAAAGTCCGCTCTGCGAGTTCGCGGACGGCGGCTTTATTGTATCTCCGAATAAGTTTTCGTTTCGGGTGTGGGGCGTAGCCCCGCCCAAAATTACTAATTATTCATTATTAATTATTAATTAAAAAGCGCCCAACTTCAAGTTGCGCGCTTTGTCTTCAAAAAACTGTGCACCGACTTCGATAATCGACACCGAAGCGGAAACGGTGTAGGCGGCTCCTCCAAAGTTTCCCCGTGGCACACGCCAACGCCTGTTTAGTGCTGCTGCGGTCAAGCTCTGACACGGTTCGCAGTATGACATTGCACGGGACCTTGCTATCAACGCTCCTTGCACCGTGCAGCCAACCATATCAAAGACCTCGGACGGCGTTCGACACTACTATTGCGGATTGTAGTTTACAGGGCACCGCAAGCTCCCCGTCTAGCACAGTATGATTATTATAGCATTTGTATTTTCATTTTGCAACAAGAAAAACGCATCTGATTCGACATAAAAAAATCGCCGTTTTACGACGATTTTTTGTGCTTTTTATGCGATTTTTAAGCCGATTTTTACGTTTTGCAACGTTCTTTTTGTATGCTTACGTTGTTTATCGGTTTGCCGTGTTGTTTGATTGTCTTCGTTGTCTGCGTTGTTTAGTTCAACCGCTTGATTTTACTTTATATCGCGCTTTTCAAACGTGAAGAAACCTATAAGCGTTGAAACGGCAGTGTACACAACGGGCATAACCGTTGCCGCAACGATTTGAGCAGTCGAGAGTTTGTCTGCGCTTGCGGAAATGTTCATTTGCTGCAAGGGGAGGAAAATCGTCCAATCGGTTTTTGTGCCGCCTGCGTCGCTGATGCTCAACACGGTTTCGATGACGCTCACGATTATCCTTAAAAGCAGATATGCCGCGATGCTTGTTGCAATTGACGTTCCGCTCGAGCGGCAAAGGAAGTTTATCATCACAAAAAGCGATACGCTTGCTACGCCGGCAAGAAGTTGCAGAGAGAAATTGCGCATAAGTATGCCGAATTTTTCGCTTGTAAATCCGCCCGGACTTCCGCTGATTGCATAAAAAATTCCGCTGACGAGCAGTGCAAAGCAGACATAAAGCACGAAAAGGCAAATTAGCGAGAGCCATTTTGAGAAATATGTGTTTACGCGCTTTGTGCCTCTTGCTGTCGTGAGGGCGATATATCCGCAAGAAAAGTCCTTGCCGATAAAGATGCACGCGACGATTGCAATGAAAAGTTCGACGTTGGCAATCGACGACGAGCCGTACAGCAAGTTGATTATCAAGGAATTCATAAACTGCATCGTGCCGTCCATTTCGGGAGCGTCGCCCGCCTGACCTTCGACGACCTTTATGCCTATCCAGTAAATGGCAAAGGTGAAGAAGATTAAGGCAAACATTACGATGAGAGATATCCAGACGCTTTTGAGTTTTTTCAATCTGTAAAAATCGCTCGTCAAGGTCAATGCAAAGGAATTATTGTTCATTTTTGATACCTCCCATAAGCGAAATGAAGGTGGATTCCAAATCACCTTGGCAAGAGTTGATGCTTAACACCGATACGTTTGCGTCGCTGAACATCTTTGCGACTTGCGGAATGTCTTTTGAAAGGTCGTAGAGCGCGATTGTGTTGTAGGGGAGAATCTCGAAGTCGTGCGCATGATAGTTTTCGACAACGACGTTGAGTGCGATTTTCAAATCGTCCACGACAACCTTGATATAGGGTCTGCAAAGTTCGTCGAGGTCGCTTTGGCGCATTTCCTTGACGAGTTTGCCGCCTTCGATAACCCCGTAGCAAGTTGCGAGTTTTTGAAGTTCCGAAAGCAAGTGCGAGGAAATGAGAATTGTCACGCCGTCTTCCTTGTTGAGGCGTTGCAAAAGTTCTCTGACTTCGAAGATTCCGGTCGGGTCGAGACCGTTGACAGGTTCGTCGAGAATGAGGATGCTCGGATCGCCAATAAGAGCGATTGCGATTGCAAGGCGTTGCTTCATGCCGAGCGAATAGTTTTTGACTTTTGTTGGGTTGTTGGGATCGAGTCCTACCTTGTGAAGAATGCTTTTTAGTTGTTCCTCGCCGGTCACTCCGAGCGTATATCCCATGGATTTCATATTTTCAAGTGCGGTGAGGTGAGTGGACAGAGCAGGGGAATCCACAATCGAGCCCACTTTTTTTCTCTCGTATGCGAGCGCGTCCTCGCTTGATGCACCGTTGATTTTGACTTCGCCGCTCGATTGTTTTGCAAGACCCAAAAGAATCCTTATGAGCGTAGTTTTGCCTGCGCCGTTTCTGCCGACAAGCCCATAAATGTCGCCTTCTCGAACGGTGATGCTCACATCGTCGAGAACGACTTTGTTTTTGCCGTATTTTTTTGTCAAATGCGACGTTTCGAAAACGTTCATTGATTACCTCTTATTGTTTGATGTTTTGATTATATCGCACATTATGTACTGATGTCTATTTTTTTAATAAAACGATAAAAACATTAATTGATTTTTAATGAAGGACCTGCATATTTCTAAAATACACAATTCGTGTCCTAACAATTTGAAACACGAATTGTGTTATAATCATATATGAAAATTGATTTTAGCGAGAAAATATATTGCAAAAATGGTGGAATATGACATTAATGCACACTTTTTGTATTTTGTACAACACGAAACGTGTGATTATGTTGTCGCTGCGACTTAGATAAAATCGTATAAGAAAAGAAAAAAGGCACGCAAAACGTGCCAATGTGGAGCGGGCGATGAGAATCGAACTCACGACTAAAGCTTGGGAAGCTTTCGTTTTGCCATTAAACTACGCCCGCATTCAATTCGATTTTGATTGTATCATTCATTAAGAATTTGTCAATCGTTTTGGCGACATTGCGGCAAAACGGTTGCGTTTTGCATTCGGTTATATTATACTTGAAAAATCTATTAATTATATTGAGGCAAATATGTACAAACCTGTTGAAACAAATCTCAATTTCGTTGACCGCGAAAAAGAAGTTCTCGATTTTTGGAAGCAAGAGAACATTTTTGAAAAGAGCGTCAAAAAGAACGAGGGTAATCCCGAATTCAGTTTTTACGACGGTCCTCCGACCGCAAACGGCAAGCCGCACATCGGTCACATTCTCACTCGCGTTATGAAAGACATCATCCCTCGTTACAAAACCATGAAGGGATATCACGTCTTGCGCAAAGCGGGCTGGGACACTCACGGTCTGCCCGTCGAACTCGAAGTGGAAAAGCAACTCGGCATCGACGGTAAGCAAGAGATTGAAAAATACGGCATCGAGCCTTTTATAAAAAAATGTAAGGAATCCGTGTGGAAGTATACGGACGAGTGGCAAAAGATGTCCGACCGTATCGGGTATTGGGCGGATATGAAAAATCCCTACGTCACCTATGACAACAACTACATCGAGTCTGTTTGGTGGGCAATCAAGCAAATGGCGGACAAGGGACTTATCTACAAAGGCTATAAAATCGTGCCTTATTGTCCTCGTTGCGGAACGGCTCTTTCCTCTCACGAAGTGGCGCAAGGCTACAAGGACGTGGAGGAAACTTCCGTATTCGTCAAATTTAAGGTAAAAGGCGAAGAAAATACCTATTTCCTTGCCTGGACGACAACGCCTTGGACTCTTCCGTCGAACGTCGCTCTTTGTATGAACGCAAAAGAGGACTATACGAAGGTTAAGGTCGGCGACGAGTTCTTCATTCTCGCAGACACACTCATTCCGTCGATATTCAAGGACGAAACCGAATACGTCAAAGTGGACACGAAGAAAGGCTCGGATTACGAATACGTCGAATACGAACCGCTTTTCGACTACGACACGGGCGCAAAAGAGAAGGCATACTACGTCACCAACGACTCCTATGTCACTCTCACCGACGGCACCGGCATCGTTCACATCGCGCCTGCATTCGGCGAGGACGACAGCAAGGTCGGCAAAAAATACAATCTGCCTTTTGTGCAAATGGTTGACGACAGAGGCAGATTCAAAGACGCAGTATACGATTTCAAAGGCTTGTTCTGCAAGGACGCAGACAAATATATCATCGAAAAACTCAAAGGCGAAAACAAACTTTTCAAAACTTTGAGATTTACGCACAGTTATCCGTTCTGCTGGCGTTGCGACACTCCGCTCCTTTACTACGCTCGTTCGAGTTGGTTTGTAAAGGTGACGGCGGTCAAAGAACAGTTGCTCGCGTCCAACAATTCGGTGAACTGGATGCCCGAAACCATCAAAAACGGCAGAATGGGCAACTTCCTCGAAAACGTCATCGACTGGGGTATTTCTCGTGAAAGATACTGGGGCACGCCGCTTCCCATTTGGGTTTGCAACAAGTGCGGAAAGGTGCATGTCATCGGCTCTCGCGAGGAATTGCGCGAAAAAGCGCACCTCGATCACGACGTTGAATTGCACCGTCCGTACATCGACGAAGTGAAGTGGCAGTGCGAGTGCGGCGGCGAGATGGTACGCACGCCCGAAGTGTTGGACTGCTGGTTCGATTCGGGTTCGATGCCCTTTGCTCAGTGGCACTATCCGTTTGAAAACAAGGAGATTTTCGAGAAAGTTTTCCCTGCGGACTTCATTTCCGAAGCGGTCGACCAAACAAGAGGTTGGTTCTACACGCTTCTTGCGGTCAGCACGGTGCTTTTCGGATGTTCGCCGTTCAAAAACTGTATCGTTCTCGGTCACGTCAACGACAAGGACGGCGTGAAGATGTCAAAGCACAAGGGCAACGTCGTAGACCCGTGGACAGTGCTCGACAAGCAGGGCGCAGACGCAACGAGATGGTATTTCTACACCACGAGCGCGCCGTGGCTTCCGTCGAGATTCCACGCCGACGCGGTGAGCGAATCCCAACGTAAGTTTATGGGTACGCTTTGGAACACCTATGCATTCTTCGTCCTGTATGCCGAAATCGACAAATTCAATCCTGCGGAGCATAAACTCGAAGACCAAAAACTCACGATTATGGACAGATGGATTCTTTCCTGCCTCAACTCGCTCATTAAGACGGTTGACGAGGGATTGGATCAGTACAAAATCACTGAAACATCGCGCGCTATCGCGGAATTTGTGGACAACCTTTCCAACTGGTACGTCCGTCGTTCGCGCGAGCGCTTCTGGGGCAGCGAGATGTCAAAGAGCAAGGAAGCGGCGTATACGACACTGTATACCGTGCTTTCGACGCTCTCGAAAATCCTTGCGCCGTACACGCCGTTTATGGCGGAATGTATGTATCGCAACCTTGTTTGCAACTTCTATGCGGACGCACCCGAAAGCGTACACCTTTGCTCTTTCCCCGTTGCGGACGAGAAGTATATCGACGAGGAACTCGAAAACGGCATGGGCGACGTTCTCAAACTCGTCGTGCTCGGCAGAGCGGCAAGAAACGCCTCTAACCTCAAAAACAGACAACCGCTTTCGAAACTCTTCTACAACGGCAGATACGAACTTTCAAACGACCTCAAAGAGCTCGTAGAGAACGAACTCAACGTCAAATCGGTTGAAGTTTCGGGCGACAGCAACGTGTTCGTAAGTTACGATTTGAAACCGCAACTTCGCACGCTCGGTCCTAAATACGGCAGTTTGCTTGGCAAAATCAGAGAGGTTTTGCAGGCTCGCGCAAACGAAATCGTGTCGGCAATCAAGTCGCGCGGCTTGTTCAAAGCGGACGTAGACGGCAGAGAAGTCGAACTTTCAAAAGACGACCTCCTTATCAGCATGAAGAACAAGGAAGGCTATTCGAGCGAAAGCGACGGCGAAACCACCGTCGTTTTGGATACGCAACTCACCGACGATCTCATTTTCGAGGGTGCGGAACGTGAAATCGTGTCCAAGATTCAAACGATGAGAAAGGAAGCGGGCTTCGAAGTGACCGATCACATCGTAGTAGGCTACAAGGCGGAGGGCGTTGCGCTCAAAGTTTTTGAGAGGGCGGACTTCCTCTCCGACGTGCTTGCAGACAAAATCACGACCACAATCGACGGCTTTGCAAAAGACTGCGACATCAACGGCGACAACGTTACAATTTCGGTGAAGAAAATCTAATGAAAATCGCACCCGACTGGAAAGAATACAAGGTTATCGCCACAGGCGACGGCGAAAAACTCGAAAAGTGGGGGAATATCACGCTTTTGCGACCCGATCCGCAAGTGATTTGGCACGCAAAAACGCCGCTTGCGAGTTACAAGGACGTGGACGCGGTGTACGAACGCTCTCGCACGGGCGGTGGTATGTGGAAATTCAAGCGCAACGTGCCGTCCGAGTTTACGCTTTCGTGGCGAGATTTGACCTTTTCGCTAAAACTTATGGGGTTTAAGCACACCGGACTTTTCCCCGAACAGGCGGTCAACTGGGACAGAATGATGAAACTTATCTCCGAATCGGGTCGCGAAATATCCGTGCTTAACCTTTTCGGATATACGGGCGCGGCTTCCGTCGCTTGCCTCAAAGCAGGCGCAAAGGTATGCCACGTCGACAGCGCCAAAGCAATGGTCGAGCGCGCGGGCGAAAACGTGCGTTTGAGCGGTCTCGACAATTCGGGAATGAGATATATCATAGACGATTGCTTCAAATTCTGCCAAAGAGAAATCCGCAGAGGCAGAAAGTACGACGCAATCATTCTCGACCCGCCGAGTTTCGGCAGAGGTCCCAACGGCGAAAAGTGGAAGATCGAGGAAGGAATATCCGAACTTTGCGAACTCGTTGCGAGTTTGCTCTCGGACGATCCGCTGTTCGTTTGCCTCAATTCCTACACGACGGGATTGCAGCCGACGGTTATGGCAAACATCTTGAAACTCACATTGCCAAGCAGTGCGCAAATAGACGCCGACGAAATCGGGCTTAAAACCGAAGAAGGGCTTGTTTTGCCGCAAGGCTGCACGGCGTTTGCAACGTTTGCAAAATAAAAAATATGGTTAGATGCTCGATTTATGACGATATTTGAGAAAATATCCGCCGAAATCGCAACTGCGAAACACAATCGAAAAACGACATATAGGACTCAATTATGACTTATCAAGACCTCAAAATCGTATACGAGGACAACCACATTTTGGTTGTCGTCAAGCCTTACGACGTTCCCGTGCAAGCGGACGAGAGCGGCGACGCGGATATGCTCACCATGCTCAAACAGTATCTTGTGGAAAAGTACAACAAACCCGGCGACGCATATCTCGGACTCGTGCACAGGCTCGACAGACCCACGGGTGGCGTAATGGTGTTTGCAAAAACCTCGAAAGCCGCTTCGAGACTTTGTCAGGCAATCCGCGACGGCGGTGTGGAAAAGAGATATTTGGCAATCGTCGAAGGCGCGCCGAGATACAGCGCGGACAAACTCACTTGCTATCTCAAAAAATTCCCCGATACAAATACGGTCAAGGTGGTGCCGGCACTCTCGGAAGGCGCAAAATACGCCGAACTCGACTACAAGGTTTTGAGCAAAAAAACGGACGTAAGTTTGCTTATGGTCAACCTCGTCACCGGACGCGGTCATCAAATCAGAGTGCAACTTGCAAATATGGGCAATCCCATTGTAGGCGACAAGAGATACGGCAACGGCTCGCAAACGAAATTCCCCCTTTGCCTTTGGGCGAGTGAACTTCGCTTTGCGCACCCCGTAAGCGGTAAAGAAATGGTGTTTAGAGTCTATCCGCCCGAAGTTGCGCCGTGGACATTGTTCGATATGGACGCATTTTTGAACATCACAATCAAGAATTGCTATTGATTGTATAAAACAAAACAGTCAGAATTCTTGCAAATGCTTTTAAAATAAACTAAAGTTTATCCGATTTTCAGTTGCAAATTGCAGGGCAGGACAGAAAAGAAGGAACGCCGTCAGACGACGGCGTTTTGCATAAGTTTTGAGTTAATGATTTAAGTTTGACGATGTTTATTTTGTAAGTTGGTTCGATGTTTTTAAGTTGTTGTTTTAGGTCGATTTATTGTTGCCGCTTGTTTATTTTTTTTTGCATAAATTTCGAGTTGCGTAATTGTTGAAACGTCATTCGAATCTATTGTTTTTTTGCAAAAACGCTTTGTTTTTCCTATCTTTTTTCGATTTTTGCAACGGCAAACAGCCGACGAGTGTCGGTTCAACATTTTTTCAACTGAGATGGGGTTTTACATATTCTTTGCGACAAAATATTTGTCGGTTTGAAGTCGCTTGTGTATTGACGAGATGTATTTGTCGTTTGCAAAATCTTTTTGCAGCGCGCTTTCATCGTAGCCCAGAGCGGATAGGATTTGCGCGAACTCGGCTTCGGCGTTTTCCAGCCGCCTGAACGTCGTGCGCATTGCGATGTTGCGTTCTTTCGAGATTTCTTCGAATGTAAGTTTGCGGAACATTCTGTCGACAAGTATCTCGCGCGATTTGTCTTTCATTTGGTTGAGCGATTGGGTGATGAGATATCGCAGATTGACGATTTTGCGCTTTTCGTCGGTGAGTGCGATGATTTCACCTATTAATTGCTCGTTGCTTACACCCATTTTGAGATGTTTGCTTTGAAAACTCGATTTTACTCGACTTTCGATGCCGAAGTTCAGCTCTTTTACGATTTTCGGTAAAAGGACATAAGCAACAAGCACCGTGTTGCACCAATTTTTTTTCATTGTTTTCCCTCCGGAATTGTTGGAAATTCGAATCCCTGTGGCTACACAATACAAAAGGGCAATGCAAAAAGTCAATATTTTATGTCATTTTTTACGAATTTTTATTTGATTTATTTTTTCTTACAGCAAAAATCCCAAAATAAACGCAACAATCATACTTATCGCACATTGCGTGGCTTTCCTTAAGAGAAGTTTCCAAAAGCCTACGCCGCATTTTGACAGGAACGTATAGTTCTGCAAAGTTATCGACAATCCGCCGAGCGAAACCGCGCCCGTGCAAAGCGTAACGCCCAGTTGCAAGTTTTGGCATTTTGAACATTCGATGCTCGCCCTTGTCATTTCGATGAGGGAATATATTGCCGACAATACGGGTTCGCTTGCGTAGTTGAGATTCGACAGCGCGTTTCTGATTCCCACAAGTTCGAGAGTGTCCACAATCATTCCGCATATGACGATATACCCGCCCACATACAGCATATTTATCGTCGCTTTCGATATTGCTCTCGATAAAAGTCCGTCAACGTCGCTTTGCGAGGAAAAGGTGGAAACGTCTTTGCCGTCGCCCGTCTTTTTGCGATATATAAAACCGTTTGCGATTGCGCCGAGATAGTGCGCGACAAGGACGATAAGACCTACTTTTCGATTTGCGAAAATCGCGCCGCCTATCGTGCCGATCATAAACACAGGACCCGACGTAGAGCAGAACGAACACACGCAGTTTGCGTCTTTTTGCGAGATTACGCCTGCGCTGTACAACTCGTATATGATGCTTGCGCCGACCGGGTAGCCGCACAGCATACTCAAAAACAAGACGTATGCGCTCTCTTTTGGCGCATTGTACATAAGTTTTACGCCTTTTGCGCCTGCTTTGGATATCGTGCCGACCGCGCCCATATACGTCAAAAGCAAAGAGCAGAAATAGAAGGGGAACAGAGAGGGAAGAACGCTCGAGGCAAACAAACTCAAACCTCGCCTTGCCGAATCGAGGTAATAGTCGGGTTTTGCGAGCATAAACGACATAAAAGCGATTACGGCAATGCAGGCAAAAACTTTCGGAATTTGTGCCTTTTTGAGTTTGTGCATACAAAATCATATTCCGTAAACGTGCTAAATAATGACTTGAAGCGAAGTTTACTAATAATTTGTTTGTAGTTCGACAATAAAAAAAGCGTGCCGCGAGGCACGACGATATTGCACTATGTGCAGTTATATTTGCGCTACGCGCAAGGGATATTGTCCTTTCGGACAACGATATTGCGGCAAAGCCGCAATTAAGGAATATTTAAATACATAATTTTTGAATCTTTGCGGCTTTTTCGTCGAGGTCTACGAGAGGACGAACAGGGCAAGCCTTATCGCAATCGCTGTGCTTGAAGAAGAAATAACCATCCGATTGAGCCAAAAGCGCAAACAACGCTTTCTTTTTTGAGGGTTTGAATGCCAAAGCGGTGCAATAGGGCGGTTGCTCGTTTGCAAGATTAATGAGGTCTTTTGTAAGCCCCAAAGTCGCGCTTGCGGCGATTCGCTTTATGGTCGAGCGAGTGTAGCGTTTGCTCGTCAGCCCCAAAAACTCGTCCATATTGTTGAACGAGGATTGCGAAATGCGATTTTCCATACCCTCGCTGATGTTGGCGATTTCCTTGAGTTGCGAAGCGTTCATCGCTTTCATTGCGTAGGTTGAAATGACGTTGTATTTGTCGATATTTGCGTGCGTCGAAAGGTCGACAAACGGCGGAATGAATGCCGAAACGTCGGCATTTTGTGCGATTAGATTGCGGATTTTTGTGGATGACATAAATTTTTTGTCATCGTCGGGCTTACGCTCGATCGAGTGGTATTGAACCTTGCCGCCGTATGCCGCGCCCGCTTTCATATACTCGACCGCCAGAATGTTGTTGGGGGATTTTAGCATATTGGACACGTCGGGGCGAATTTTGTCGAGAGCGAGGGTCCTCGATTTTGCGACGGAATAGCCTTCGCTCAAATAGCCTTTGAGAAGATTCGATACGTCTTTTGATTCGCTTCTCATAAACTCCGCAGCCATATTCAACTCCTCGATTTCGTCGCTTTCCGTGCCGAAAGAGAGGGTGTATTCGCCCAGCATTGACAGCGTTTTGAGCGCGCCTTCGGCAAATCCTTTTGCTGTTGAAAGCGAGTATACGGTGGGAAGTTCCAGCACCAAATCCGCGCCTGCCTGAATTGCCCAGTTTGCGCGAGTGTAGCGGTCGGCTATGCTCAAATCGCCGTGTTGCGTGAAGGACGAACTCATAACAACAACAAGCGCGTCCGCGTTCGTTTCGCGCTTTGCTTTTTTGAGTTGTTTGAGATGCCCGTTGTGAAACGGATTATATTCTGCGATTACGGCGGTTATTTTCAAAATAAATCCTCATATTGTTGATTTTTGTTTTTTAAGTAACTATAATTATATCTAAAAATAAAACATTTGCAATCAATGTGCAACATTTTAGGAGTTTTATATGACGCAATTTGTTGAAAACCTTATGAGCAGAGCAAGCAAACTCGCAAAAACGATCGCGCTTGCAGAAGGTACGGACGTTCGCGCGGCAAAAGCGGCTGAAATCCTCACGCAAAAGAACGTTTGCAAGGTTGTTCTCATCGGCAACGAGGACGAAATCAAAGCCAAATTCCCCGAAATCGACTTCACGGGCGTTTCTTTCGACGACCCCAAGACGAGCGAACACAGAGCCGAATACGCAAATACTCTTTACGAACTTCGCAAAGCAAAGGGTATGACTGAAGATCAAGCCTTGAATATCGTCACAAACAACAATATGTTCTATGCTTGCGTTGCGCTCAAACGCGGCGACGTAGACGGCGTTGTGGGCGGCGCGGTGTTCAGTTCCGCCGACGTATCGAGAGCGGCTTTCCAAGTCATTAAAGCCGCACCCGGCATCAGTTCCGTGTCCAGTTGCTTCGTAATGGTTCCGCCCGAAGACTTCAAATATAAGAAATATCCAGCATACATCTTCTCCGATTGCGCGGTCATTCCGTATCCGACGAGCGATCAACTTTCCGACATCGTCGTCGCGGCGGCAGACAGCGCGAGGAAGATTTGCCAAATGGAGCCCAAGATTGCAATGCTTTCCTTCTCGACGAAGGGCAGTGCGAATCACGAATCCGTCGAAAAAGTGCGCGTTGCGTATCAAAAGGTCAAGCAGGAACATCCCGAAATCGACGTTGACGGCGAACTTCAACTCGACGCTTCTTTGGTTGACACCGTTGCAAATCAAAAAGCGCCCCAAAGCCCCGTCGCAGGTCAAGCGAACGTTCTCGTTTTCCCCAACCTCGACGCAGGCAACATCGGCTACAAGATTGCTCAACGCTTCGGCAACTGTATGGCAATCGGACCCATTATGCAAGGTCTTGCTCTGCCCGTAAACGATTTGAGCAGAGGTTGCGTTGCAGAGGACATCGCGGCAGTTGCGGCAATCACCGCGCTTCAATCCGTAAAAGACTAATAGAGGTAAAATTATGAAAATTCTCGTTATCAACGCAGGTAGTTCGTCGCTCAAATACCAACTTATCGATATGGACACCGAGCAAGCGGTTCTCAAAGGAATCTGCGAGCGTATCACGTTCAAGGGCGGTGAGTTGACCCAAAAGACGGCGGACGGCAAGGTGCTTAACGTCAAGCAAGATATGAAAGATCACACCGCGGCAATCGAACTCGTGCTCAAAGCGATGGTCGATCCGAAGTGCGGCGCAATCAAATCCACCGACGAAATCAGCGCAGTGGGCCACAGAGTGCTTCACAGCGGCGAGGACTTCAAGAGTTCCGTCGTAATCGACGACGAAGTTATCCGCATCTGCGAAAAGAATGCCGAACTCGGACCTCTCCATATGCCGGGCAACATCGCGTGCATAAAGAGTTGCAGAGAAGTTATGCCGGGCGTGCCTATGGTTGCGGTTTTCGACACGACTTTCCACAGCACGATGCCTGCAAAAGCGTATATGTACGGCATTCCGTATTCCGTATACGACAAGTACAAAGTGAGAAAATACGGCTTCCACGGCACTTCTCACAAATTCGTCAGCGAGGAAACAATCAAACTTCTCGGCAAGAAGGACAGCAAAATCATCGTATGCCATCTCGGCAACGGCTCGTCCATTTCTGCGGTGAAGGAGGGCAAGTGCCTCGACACGTCCATGGGCTTTACGCCTCTTGAAGGACTTGTTATGGGTACGCGCTCGGGCGACATCGACCCTGCGGCGAGCGAATTTATCCGCGCAAAACTCGGCTTGACCCCCGAAGAACTCGTGCAATACCTCAACAAAAAGTGCGGTATGTTCGGCGTGAGCGAATTGAGTTCGGATATGCGCGACCTTGAAAAAGGTATCAACGAAGGCAACGAAAAAGCAAAACTCGCAGTTGAAGTTGCCGCATATCGCATAAAGAAGTATATCGGTTCTTATGCCGCAACGCTCAACGGCGTAGACGCAATCGTTTTCACCGGCGGTATCGGCGAGCATAGCGACCTTATGCGCAGACTTGTTATGGAAGATATGGAATATCTCGGCGTAGATTTTGACTTCGAGGCAAACAAGGGGTATTCCGACGGCGTTCGCGTTCTCTCGAAGCCCGACAGCAAAGTCAAAGTGTTCATTCTTCCCACAAACGAAGAATTGTCTATCGCAAGAGAAACAAAAGCGCTTGCGCTGTAAAGGCAAGTTAATCGCGTTTTCGGGCAATTTGAGCGCAAATTGCGCCAAAACGTCCGAATATGCAAAATAATTGGCAACAAAGTCACGCAACTTTCAAAAAGCGTTTGACAACTATTGCCAGATTTTATATAATCAAAACACTGTGTATCAGATGTTGTGAAAATGTTGGAGGTAATAAGATGGCAGTACCTAAAAATAAAGTTTCGAAATCCAAAACGAATTCCCGTTTTGCAAACTGGAAAGTCAAGGCTCCCGGTCTCACCGAGTGCCCTCAATGCCACGAACTGATCAAGAGCCACCAAGTATGTCCGAAATGCGGGTATTATGATGGTGAGCAAGTCGTTCAAAAAAAGAGCGAAAAATAATTTAAGCGCACTATTTGGCTAATAGCATTGTCAAAGCCTCATCACAACAACTCATTTACGCAAGTAAATTAGGGTTGCTGTGACGAGGCTTTTTCGCGCTCTTAATCCAAATATTGCGCTTAAATGCAAAACTCAAAAATTATCCCTAATTTTCCAAAAATTCACTTTCATAAAACAACAACAAATATCCGTAATCCATAAATACAATATTTTCTTGTATTCCGTTTAAGTTCTTGTTATAATAATCACATCAATATACTATAGGTGATTTATGAAAATCATTGTTGACGCGATGGGCGGCGATAATGCGCCTTTGCAAATTGTTTTGGGTGCGGTTGACGCTCTCAATCAGGACAAAAATCTCAAAGTCGTGCTTGTTGGCGACCAAAACGCTATTGAGCAATCTCTTTGCGAGTGCAAAGAATACGACAAGAGTAGGTTGGATATCATCGACGCAAAAGACGTGATAACAAACGACGATACGCCCACGACCGCTATAAGAACAAAGAAAGAAAGTTCTTTGGTCAAGGCGTTCGACGCGCTTATGCACGACGACGAGGCGGGCGGATTCGTTTCTGCCGGTTCGACGGGGGCGGTGCTTGTGGGCGCATATCTCAAAGTCGGTCGCATAAAGGGCGTAACTCGTCCCGCGCTTGCGCCCGTGCTTCCAACGCTCAAAGGAAACGGCGTTGTGCTTTGCGACTGCGGCGCAAACGTCGATTGCAAGAGCGTAAATCTTGTTCATTTTGCAATTATGGCAAGCGCGTACGCAACCGCAATGCTCGGCGTAAAAAATCCGAGAGTTGGGCTTCTCAACAACGGCGTTGAGGAGCACAAGGGCAACGAACTCACCCAAGAAGCGCACAAATTGCTCGCTCAAACGGAAGGAATCAAATTTGTGGGCAACTGCGAAGCGCGCGATATTTTGAGCGGCGATTTTGACGTGGTGGTTTCGGACGGATTCAACGGCAACATCGCTCTCAAATCCGCAGAAGGCACGGCAAACACAATGCTTTCTCTCATAAAAGAGGGCGTATATTCGGGCGGATTGCGCACCAAACTCGGCGCGCTTATGCTCAAATCGGTTTTTGCGAAAGTCAAAAAGGAAATGGACTACAACGCACACGGCGGCGCATGTTTTCTCGGCGTAAAGAAAGTCGTCGTAAAGTCACACGGCGCATCAAAGGCGAAATCCGTCACCGCAAGCATATTGCAAGCAAAATCCCTTGCAGAAAGCAAGATTTGCGACAAAATCGCAAGCGGCATGAGCGTACTCGACAAGCCCGAAACCACGGAAAATTAAGCGGCAAAGCAATCCGAATAAACGCCGAAATTAAGCGATAATAAAGAGCAAAACTGCAAAATTATTGTCGAAAATCACGCAAAGAATAGCGAAAAACTCGCAAAAACAACCGTATTTTTCAATAAGAATGGAAGAAAAAGACATAAAGAAAATAGAAAAAATCGTCGGATATACGTTCAAGGACAAGTCGCTGCTTCAACGTGCGCTTACGCACGGTTCGGTTTCAAAAAACGCTCTTGAAAACTATCAATCGTTGGAATTTTTGGGGGATAGTATTCTCGACTTTATCGTTGCGAAACGCCTTATGGAAATCAATCCGAACGCCCACGAGGGCGCGCTCACGAGAATCCGCGCAACAATTGTGTCCAAAGAGCCGCTCGCAGAGGAAGTCAAGAAACTCGGTCTTGAAAACTACCTTATCGTAGGCAAGGGCGAAAACGTCGCATACATCAGTTCGCAAGCAAAAATTATGTCCGACTTGTTCGAATCTATGATTGCGGCAATCTATCTCGACAGCAAGAGTATAGACGTGGCAGAGAAGTTTATTCTTTCAAAACTTGCGGATTTGTTCAACGGCAAATGCAAACATTTCGGTGAGGACGACTACAAGAGCAGACTCAACGAGTTTGCGTCGAGAAACGACGTTTCGGTGTCGTATAGCGAAGTCGAGCGTACAGGCCCTGCGCACAATCCGACTTTCGTCGTCGAAGTGAAAATCAACACGTTCACAGCAGGCGTTGGCAAGGGCAAGAGTAAGAGGGAAGCCGAGCAAAACGCCGCAAAAGTCGCGCTCGAAAGCGTATTGAAAAAGTAAACTGTTAAAAATTCACCTCGAAATTAAAGTAAAACGTCGCGTTTTCAACATTAAGAGGCAGAAAACAAAAATGTTTCACAAAAAGTCGCAAACATCATTTTGCGACTTTTTCTATATTCTAACCGATTCAAAATTTCAAATTTGCAAAATTGGCGTTCGATGTTTCACGTGCGGTGTGAAACTTGTGTGAAACATAGAAAAACCGCTTGAAAACGCTGACTTCATATGTTATTATATTTAGGTATTAAAATAAGGTTAGGTGTACGATTTTGTTAAATTTTGTCAAAATCGAAGCGAGAGGCTTCAAGTCTTTTGCGGATAAAATCGAAATCCCTTTTCAAGAGGGCGTAACGGCGATTATCGGTCCGAACGGATGCGGTAAGTCGAACGTTGCCGACGCTATTCGTTGGACTTTGGGCGAACAGAGCGCAAAATCTCTGCGCGGTAAAAATATGCAGGACGTAATATTTGCCGGCACTGAAAAGCGCAAAAGCATGTCCTATTGCGAAGTTTCCCTCGTTTTCAACAACTCCGATCAGCATATCTTCCCGACTATGCCGTTTGAAGAAGTGGTTATCACAAGAAAACTCGACCGCAGCGGTTTGAGCGAGTATTACATAAACCACAATCGCGTGCGTATGCGCGATATAATCTCGCTTTTCCACGACACCGGTATCGGCAAGGAAGGTTATTCGATCATAGGTCAGGGCAGAGTTTCGGAAATTATGTCCGCAAAACCCGGTGATCGCCGTCAAATTTTCGAAGAAGCGGCAGGCATTTCCAAATTCCGCGCGCAGCGCACGGAAGCGGAAAGAAAACTCGAAAAAACCGCCGTCAATCTCGAAACGGCAAATCAGGTCATCGACGAAATCCAAAAGCAGATAAATCCGCTCAAAAAACAAGCGGAAACCGCCGAAAAATACTTTGCGCTCAAAGACGACCTCAAAAAGAACGAAGTCAATCTTTACATCTACAATTACGAGAACAATCAGAGCATAAAGCAGAAGATTTACGACCGTTTGGCGGCGAGTGAAAAAGACCTCAAAGTCAAGGAAATGCAACTCAACGAGTGCATAAAGAAATACGACGATTGCATAAGGGAATCCGCAGGTATCGACCGTCTCTACGACGAGAGCAACAGCGAACTTCTCGCGCTCAAAGTCGACGCTGCGAAACTCGAAGGCGCGGCAGGCATTTTGCAAGAGAAAATCAAGCATATTCAAGGCGAAATCGCGCGTCTTAACAGCGAATTGCAATCCATAGACGGTCAACTCACCGTGTCGGGTCAACTCATCCAAAAGGCGGAAGAAAAGAAAGAAGCCGAGTTCGAGATATACCTTCAAACGAGCAGAGAATCCGAGGCGTTGCAACAAAAGTACGCTTCGCTTTCAAAATCGCTCGCAGGTGCGGAAACCGACCTCGAAGCGCGCAACATCGACTACGTCAAAGCAATCGAAGATTTGGGCGCGCTCAAATCCAATCTTTCGGGATTCATCACCGAAAAGGGCATAAACGACGAGAGAGCAAAGACGCTTTTGTCGCTTGTAAATCAACAAAAGGCTCGTCTTGACGAGGAACTTACCAATCTTGCCATTTACGACGGAAAAGTCAAGTCTACAAAGGAACGTATGCGCGCGCTTATGAGCGAGTACAACGAGGCTTTGTCCACTAAACTCGAAAATCAAGAGGCGATTCAAAGTTACGCAGAGGACATCGTGAGCCTCAACTCGAAACTGGGTCTTGCGCAAGGCAACCTCAATCTTTTGACGTCCATAAAGAACGAATATTCGGGCTATCAAGACGCTGTAAAACGCCTTATGCAAGACAGCAAGCACGACCCCGTGATAGGCTCGAAGATTTGGGGCGTTTTGGCGGAAGTCATCACCGTTCCGAGCGACTTCGAAGCAGCAATCGAATATGCTTTGGGCGGCGCGATGCAAAACGTGTTGGTGGAAACCGAACGCGACGCAAGCGACCTCATCAACTATTTGAAACAAAAGGGTTACGGACGCGTTACGTTCAGACCTTTGACCTCTTGCCGTCCTCGTCCGCTTACGGGCGAAAATAGGGGCGTACTCACCGAACCGGGTTGCTACGGCTTGGCGAGCGACCTCATCAAATACGACAAGAAATTCGACGGATTCGTGCAAACGCTTTTGGGCGGTACGGTGGTTGTAAACAACATCGACAACGCAATCCGAATCTTCAAAAAATACAATCAATCAATAAAGATTGTTACCCTCGACGGCGAAATCTTCTCGCGCGGCGGCGAAATTACGGGCGGTTCGAGAAGGTCGCAAACGCAAGGTCTGCTCGCGCAAGAAAAGAAAATCGAACAAGCGCAAGCGAATCTCGAAAAAATCAAGAACAATATCGCGCTTTTGAACAATCAACGCGCCGAACGCGAGCAGGAACTCAAAGATTTGAGCGATAGAATCGAGCAACTCAATCAAGAGATAAGCGAACTTCGCATCGAAAACAGCCTCAACGAAGACAAGTCAAAACAAGCCTACGAGGTCACGCAATCCTTGCAAGAGGAAATATCCAAAAACGCCGAAGAATACGAAGTCGTCAAGGCGAGAATCAAGGAACTCGACGAAAAAATCAGTTCTATCGACGAACTCGAAAAGGTCGTTGCCGAAAAGAAAGAAGAATATACTTCTATGCTCGAAAGTTCAAAGAACGTCAGCAGCGAGCAAAAGAGCGAAAGAGAAGTGATGGCAGAGCAAGTGACCGAAATCCGAGTCAAACTTGCGGGTCACAAGAGCATATTGGACGCTTGCGATCAGGATTTGTTCCGTTATAGGCGTGAAAGAGAAACCCTCGAAGACGAGAAACTCGACGTTATCGCGGCTTTGAAACTCGAACAACAAAACCTCGACAACATCACCAACGCGCCCGAAAAAACTACGTTCTCCAAAGAGGACGAGGCTCGAATCGCCGCTCTCGAATCGCAAATCGCAGATCTAAGCGCGAGAAAACGCACCATATCAGACGAGATCGTATCCCTCGATCAAGAAAAAACTCGTATCACCGACGAGAGAATGACAATCAACGAAAAGAAAGTGCGCGACGAGAATATGCTCGAAAACGTGGACATCGAAATGCGCACGCAACAACAACATATCCTCGAAGAATACGATTTGACGTACGCAAGCGCTGTCGAGTTCAAAGACCCCGAATTTAAGGCGTACGGCGCGTTGACGGTCATATCCGAACTCAAAAAGTCTATCAACCGACTCGGCGACGTCAACCCGCTCGCGCTTCAAACCCTCAAAGAAACAGAGGAAAGATTGCAAGAGCAAACGACCTATCGCGACGACATTCAAAAGGCGTACGACGACATCGTTACGATTATCAACGAACTTACGGGCGAAATGCAAACCAAGTTCTCTGACGCATTCGATCAAATCAGCGAGAACTTCAAGGACGTATTCCAACAACTGTTCGGCGGTGGTAAGGGCGAGTTGCGACTCAACATGCAGGACACGGACGACGTGCTCGAAGCGGGTATCGACATCTACGCGCAACCCCCGGGAAAGAAACTGCAAAATATCAGTCTTTTGAGCGGCGGCGAGCAGGCGTTGACGGCAATCTCGATTCTGTTTGCAATCCTGAAACTCAAACCGATGCCGTTCTGCGTGCTCGACGAAATCGAAGCGGCACTCGACGACGCAAACGTCAACTTGTTTGCGGAATTCCTCAAAAAATTCAGCGACTATACGCAGTTTATCGTCATCACGCACAGAAAACCGACTATGCGCCACGCAGACACGATTTTCGGTGTTACGATGGAAGAAAAGGGCGTAACGAAGATTGTTTCGATTGAGTTTGAGGAAGCGGCGAAACACGCAAAATAATCGGCGCTAAGGCAACGGCAACACGCAGGTTTGCGTATTGCCGAGAGCCTTGCTAGATTATTTTGCCACTAACGCGCAGAAAATCTTTGCTATCAAAATAAGACGGACAAGAAATCAAGCCGCAGTTTCGCAAGATTGTCTGCTTGTTTTGGCGCACTTCGTGCGCAAAGGCAACTTTTTGCGCCGAATGCAAAACACTTGTCACCCATCTTTTCAAGATGGCTTGACAAATATTTTGGCGCAAACGTCCTGTCACAAACAAATCAGAGCATTTGTTTGTGACGTAAGGAGTTGCAACTTTGAGACGGCTCGGCAGTTGCAACGGCGGAAGTGGATGCTCACAACGATTCTTCGTCGTTCCATAAAATACGGCTCCGCCTGTCTACGAGCAACGTCTCGGAGGCTGCGAAGCCGAATGATTCAAAAAAACATCAAGCAGACAATCTTGCGAAACCGACGTTTGAGTAAAGTGTTTTGCTTAAACCGATAGCAAAGATTTTCTGCGCGATTAGAAAAGCAAAATGCAAATGCGGTTTATGGCAATAAATCTAATTTGTTGGCATCACCGTAATGAAGTATTGTGCGCAGGCTCCGCCTGTCTACGAGCGACGTTTGGGCGGCTGCGAAACCGTATGATTCTAAACCTATCAAGCATAAGTGATAAAATATATTAAGGTGGACTATGGGATTTTTTCAAAAAATCGTACAAGGGATAAAGAAAACCAAAGACGCGTTTTCAAAGAAATTGTTTTTTGCTTTCTCGGCAAGAGAACTTGACGACGAGTTCTATGAGAATCTCGAAGAAGCGTTGCTCACCGCAGACGTCGGTATAACCGCAACCGAAAACCTCATTGACGAACTCAAAGACGAGATTTTCAAACGCAAAATCAAGAAACCAGAGGACGCAAAAGGCGTTCTTGCCGAGCTTATGATTGAGGATATCGATTACGATATTCCTAAGTACGAATATCCGCTCGTCATATTGCTTTCGGGCGTAAACGGCGTGGGTAAAACCACCGCAATCGGCAAACTCGCTCATATGTTCAAAGAGCAAGGTCATTCGGTTGTAGTCGCCGCCGCAGATACGTTCAGAGCCGCCGCAAGCGAACAACTCGAAGTGTGGGGCGAACGTGCGGGCGTGAGAGTTATCCGTCACAACGAGGGCGCAGACCCCGCGGCTGTCGTGTTCGACGCGATTTCTTCTGCAAAAGCAAAGGGTAACGACGTGATTTTGGTTGATACCGCCGGCAGACTTCACAACAAAAAGAACCTTATGGCGGAACTTCAAAAGATTTGCCGCGTGGTCGAGCGCGAATTGCCTAACGCGGACTTCCGCAAATATCTCGTTCTCGACGCAACGACGGGTCAAAACGCGGTGTCGCAGGCTGAAATTTTCAGCGAGGACATCGACACGGACGGCATTATCCTCACCAAACTTGACGGAACGGCAAAGGGCGGCGTGGTGCTTGCAATAAGCGAGGAACTCGGACTTCCCGTCGTGTACGTCGGCGTAGGCGAAAAAATCGACGATTTGATTCCGTTCGACGCAAAAGACTTTATCAACGCGTTGCTGTAATAAAATCAAAAAACCGCATTAGATTGCCGAAATCGCGATGATATGGTTTTGCGATAACGATATGATATTAAGTTGTATAAAATATTTTTTAGGTGTCTTGCAAAAATGCTTGACACCTTTTTTATTTCGGAGTATGATAGTGTCAAGTTAAAATGCTTGATAGGGTGATATGGATAGATTTGAAATTTCCACGCTCAGAAGTTACTACGGCGCGCTTCTGACTCAAAGACAAAACGATTTGCTCGTTATGCACTATGACGAGGATTTGTCTTTCGGGGAAATCGCAAACATAGTCGGCATATCTCGTCAAGCCGTTCTCGACGGCATAAACAAGGGTGAAAAACACCTTTGCGAGTACGAACAAAAACTTCGTCTTGTCGAGAAAGACAAGAAAATGCACGCCGTTATCGATTCGCTCGAAAAGGTCGATAACAAAACTGCAAAAAATTGCGCTCAGCAACTTCGGTTGTTAATGGAGGAATAAATGGCACTTTTTGAAAGTTTATCCGACAGAATGAACCATATATTTTCCAAACTTCGCAACAAAGGCAAGTTGACGGAATTGGAAATCAAGCAAGCGATGCGTGAAATCCGCGTGGCTTTGCTCGAAGCGGACGTAAACTACAACGTCGTAAAGGATTTTACGGCAAAAGTGAGCGAAAAGGCACTCGGCGAGGATATTCTCAAATCCTTGACCCCGGCGCAACAAATCGTCAAAATCGTCAACGAGGAACTTTGCGCGTTGATGGGCAGTACGCATCAGAAACTCGCCGTAAGCGACAAGCAACCCACGATTTATATGATGTGCGGTTTGCAAGGCGCGGGCAAGACGACGATGTGCGGCAAACTTGCAACGTATCTTAAAAAGCAAAACAAAAAGGTGCTTTTGGTTGCGGGGGATATATACAGACCTGCGGCAATCCAACAACTTCACGTCGTTGCGAAAAAGGCTAACACCGAATGTTTCGATATGGGTCAAGTCGATCCTGTGAAGATTGCAAAAGCAGGCGTTGAGTACGCACTCAAAAACGGCTACGACACGATGATTATCGACACGGCGGGACGTTTGCATATCGACGAAAACCTTATGCAAGAGTTGATAAACGTCAAAAACGCCGTCAAACCCACCGAAATTTTGCTTGTGGTTGACAGTATGACGGGTCAAGACGCAGTCACCGTTGCAGACACTTTCAACAAGAAACTCGATATCACCGGCGTGATTATGACCAAACTCGACGGCGACACGAGGGGCGGTGCGGCGCTTTCCATAAAGGCAGTGACGGGCAAACCCATCAAATTTAACGGTACGGGCGAGAAGATGGAAGATCTCGAACCTTTCCATCCCGAACGTATGGCATCGAGGATTCTCGGCATGGGCGACGTGCTTACACTCATCGAGAAAGCCGAAGCCGCAATTTCGCAAGAAGAAGCGGTGAAACTTCAAAAGAAACTCAAAGAAAATTCTTTTGACCTCGAAGATTACTTGCAACAACTCGACAGTATGAAGAAGATGGGTAATCTTCAAGATATGATGTCGATGATACCGGGATTTTCGGGCAAACTCAAACAGGGCGCGCAAATCGACGAAAAGCAAATCTCAAGGACGAAAGCAATCATTCAATCGATGACACCCAAAGAGAGAAAGAATCCCGAAATCATCAAAGCGTCGCAAAAGAAACGCATATCAAAAGGAAGCGGAACTTCCATTCAAGAAATCAATCAACTGCTCAAACAGTTTGAAATGACAAAGGATATGATGGCAAGAATGCAAAAGGGCGGACTTAAAGGTTTGAGAGGTCTTAAAGGCTTGTTCTGATAAAAAATCCGCTTCGTAAAAATGACACATTGAATGCCGAAAGAACGCTAAAAATGCTTGAAGTATTCTAAAAATCGCAAAAATATAGAAATATATCAATAAAAAATCTCATCACAAATGGAGGATTAACTATTATGGTTAAACTTAGACTCACCAGAATGGGCGCAACAAAAGCTCCTTTCTATCGTATCGTTGCAATGGATTCTCGCAAAGCAAGAGACGGCAAATATATCGACCAAATCGGTTTCTATAACCCCGTTTCCGAACCCAAGCAAATCGTCATCGATGCCGACAAAGCAAAAGAATGGCTCGCAAAAGGCGCACAACCCACCGATACGGTTATGGGCTTGCTCGTTTCTCAGGGTATCGTCGAGAAGAAGTAATTGGTGACGACAATGATTGAACTGGTCGAATATCTTGTTTCCTCTCTCGTTCCGAACGGCGATTACACCGTCGAGCAAAGAGACGGAAACAATGCAAACGACATAGTTATCACGATTGCAAAAAAGGACATCGGCAAAATTATCGGCAAGCAAGGCAGAATCGCAAAAGCAATCCGCACGCTCGTCAAATCCGCAAGTTCGAAGAGCAACGTGAGATACAATGTCGTCATCGAAGAAAAAGATGAAATCTGAATTGACAATAGGCAAGGTGCTTAAACCGCGCGGCTTGAAAGGGGAACTCAAAATCGAGATATATTCCTCCGATTCCGCACGGTTTTCCCGCCTTAAAAAACTCAAAATCGACGGATTCGAGTACGCGGTGGAACACATCTCGCCCGAAGGCGCGGTGGGTTACGTCACTTTGCAGGGTATAGATACCGTCGAAAAAGCCGAACTTTTGAGAAACAAACTCATCACCGCAAACAGAAACGACCTTCCCAAACTTCCTGACGGCAAGTACTATATCGTGGATATGATAGGGCTCGACGTTGTAGTTGCGGGCGTGGTTATCGGCGAGGTTTGCGACGTGTTGCAGTACGGTTCGGCAGACGTGTACGTTGTCAAAAACGGTCAGGACTCACTCAGTTTTCCCGCAATCGGCAATTTGATTAAAGAGGTCGATTTGGAAAACGGCAAAATGGTTCTCGACGATATGATTTTCCCTCGCGTGGTCGTGTACAACTGATATGAAAATTGACGTATTGACGATATTTCCCGAATACTTTTCCGTCTTGAATCAAAGTCTTCTCGGCAAGGCTATCGATTCGGGCAAATTCGGCGTGGAAATAACGAATATACGCGATTTTTCACAGGATAAACACCTCAAAACCGACGATACGCCATACGGCGGAGGCGCAGGTATGGTTATGACCCCCGACCCCATCGTAAGCGCAATCGAAGCGGTTGACCCGTGGCACGAAGCGTGGAGAGTTTATATGTCGCCCAGAGGGACGAAACTCTGTCAAAAAAAGGTGGAAAGCCTCGCAAAAGAAGGCAGAATACTCATTCTTTGCGGCGATTACGAAGGCGTTGACCAACGTGCGCTCGACATCTGCATCGACGAGGAACTGTCCATAGGCGATTACGTGCTTACGGGCGGCGAATTGCCTGCGCTTGTTGTGATAAACACCGTTGCGAGATACATCGACGGCGTTTTAGGCTCGGACGAATCAACGAGCGAGGAAAGTTTTTCAAACGGTCTTTTGGAATATCCGCAGTACACTCGCCCCGAAGTTTACAGAGGCAGAAGCGTACCCGAAGTGTTGCTCGGCGGCAATCACAAGGACATTGCGAAATGGAGAGAGGAAAAATCCCTCGAAATCACGATGAAAAATCGTCCCGACCTTTTCAAAGACGCGGATTTGAAAGCGTATTTGCCCAAAAAAAAGAAAAAACACCGTCGATAATCGACGGCTTTTTTGAAGTTTACAACGAAAATTATCAAGACGAAAACGCATTGCTTTGCGCTTTTGTTTTGCGTTATGCAATCGGCAAAACGATTGCAATTATATCAAAAAATGCCGATAGAATACCGATTTCGGTTATAACAATCGGTTTATGACAATCGATTCAAACTGTTACAATCGATTGCACGAATCGGTTACGGTCGGTATAGACCGATAACGAAATAACAGGCAACAGAGAAGGACGCTATGAACATACAATGGTTTCCCGGTCATATGACAAAAGCGATAAGAATGATGGAGGACAATCTCCGTCTTGTCGACGCGCTCATTTACGTCATCGACGCAAGAGCGGTTTATTCATGTGACAATCCGCTTTTCAACAAACTTTTGCAAGGCAAAAAGGTGCTTTACGTTTTCAACAAGTGCGACCTCGTTGAAAAAAGCGACCTCGATTTGTGGTGCAAAGAATTTGAAAGGCAGGGCAAACCCTACGTCAAGGCGATTGGCACGTCGGGGGATTGCTCGCAAATCGTTGCGGGACTCAAACGAGTCGTTGCCGACAAAATCGAAAAATATGCGCAAAAAGGCGCAAATATATCCGTAAGAGCAATGGTTGTCGGCGTTCCCAACAGCGGAAAATCGACGATAATAAACGCTATGGTGAAAAAGGCAAAAGCGGTGACGGGGGATAGACCCGGCGTAACGCGCGGCAAGCAATGGCTTTCCATCGACAACGTGGACTTTTTGGACACGCCCGGAACGCTTTGGGGCAAGTTCGACGACCAAAAAGTGGCGCATCACCTTGCGTATATAGGCTCTATCAGAGAGGATATCCTCGATGTAAGCGAACTTGCGTTCGACTTTATAGGCGAAATGAAAACGCTTTGTCCCGATTCTCTCAAAACTCGCTACAATCTCGACGTTTTGAGCGATGAAACGATAGAAATTTTCGAGCAAATCGCTATGTCGCGCGGCTTCAAACTCAAAGGCAATCAACCCGATTACGAGCGCACGGCAAAGATGATTATCGACGAGTTCAGAAAAGGCAAACTCGGCAAAATTATGCTCGAAAAGCCGAAAAAACTTGTGCTTTCCGACAATTAATCAAAGCAAAATCTAATACAAAATATAAACGATATTCTAATTCGATTTATTAGAGGTTTATTAAATTTGACCGATTAGAATATCGAAAACGCATTGCATTTTATTAAAAATTTGCAATACGACTAAAATACGAAGGAAGAATTATGGTTGATCCGAAAGATTTGATGACCTACGAAAATCAACTGCGCGAAAAAGGCTATCGTTATATATGCGGCATCGACGAAGTGGGAAGAGGACCGCTTGCGGGTCCTGTGACTTGCACCGCCGTTATTATGGATTTGGACGACCTCATCGTCGGCGTGAACGACAGCAAGAAAGTGAGCAAAGGCAAGCGCGAAAAACTGTTTGACGTGATACTTTCAAAAGCGGTTGCGACGAGTACGGTTTCCTATCCGCCCGAAAAAATCGATGAAATGAACATCCTAAACGCAACAAAAGCCTGCATGCGCGACGCGATTATGTCGCTTTCGGTAAAACCAGACATTGTTATCGTTGACGCGCTTCAACTCGACATTCCGTACAAGACGTTCGGAATCATTCACGGCGACGCACTCTCGTATTCGATTGCCGCCGCTTCCATCGTCGCAAAGGTGACGAGAGACAGATATATGGAAGAAATGTCAAAGGTCTATCCCGAGTACGACTTCGAGCATAATATGGGCTACGGCACGGCAAAGCACATCGCAGCGTTGAAGGAATACGGCGCAACGCCCATTCACAGAAAATCATTTATAGGGAACTTTGTGAAATGAATACGAGATTTGCGGGAGACATAGGCGAGAAAATAGCCGCCGACTATCTTGAAAAAGAGGGATATAAAATCCTTGAGAAAAACGCTAAATACTGCGATTGCGAAGTGGACTTGATTTGCGAGTGTTACACCGACGGAAGCGGCAATCTAATCAAGCGAAATGCAAAAAATAAGTTTGTCGCAAAGGTGCGTAAACTCTTGAAAATTCAGCCTCTTAGAAAGGGCGAAAAGACGATTGTTTTCGTTGAAGTCAAGACGAGATACGGCACAGAATTCGGCACTGCGGAAGAAGCCGTGACGGCATACAAGGCAGGAAGATACGTCACTGCGGCAAAGTCGTATTTGTCGCAAAAACACATAAGCGCAACGAACGTCAGGTTTGACATCGTCGCAATCGACGACGAGGGAATCCGCCATATAGAAAACGCTTTTTGCGCAAATGACGCAAAATATCCTCGGAAAAAACCGTAATATATGACAATCGCACAACGTAAGCAACGTGAAAATAATGAGAAATGCGGCAAAAATCCAAAAAATCGATTAAAATCAAAATATATTGGAAATTTGCTTGTTTAATAAATTTATTTATGATATTATAACACGCGTGACTCGGGTGTTCCGCCGAACAAGAGACGCTTGTCGTGAACATCGCGCAAATACAGGAGGTCAAAAATGAACATTATCGACACAATCGAAAAAGAGGGTATGAAACAAAACTTGCCCGAAATCGCAATCGGCGACACCGTCAAAGTGAACGTCAAAGTTGTTGAAGGTACGAGAGAACGTATCCAAACTTATGAAGGAACCGTCATTGCAAGAAAGAACGGCGGCATCCGCGAAACAATCGTTGTTCGTCGTATCGCATGCGGCGTCGGCGTTGAAAGAACGTTCCCGCTTCATTCGCCCAAGATCGACAGCATTCAAGTCGTTCGTCACGGCAAAGTCAGACGTGCAAAACTCTATTACTTGAAAGAAAGAACCGGCAAAGCGGCAAAACTTAAAGAAGTCTAATCGCTTGCTCGATTTTTCAGAGGAACACAATGAAAAGAAAAACAATTTTCATAAGTGCATTAGTGCTGGTATTCGTACTGGCACTTTTCGCATTTACGGCTTGCAACAACGCTGAGTCCCAAGAGGGCGTAAATCTCGTCACAAACGGCGACTTTTCAAACTTTACGTCAGAAAACAAGTTCGAAGGCTGGACAACGTCCTCTTCGAGCGTGACTTTTGCAAGAGTACAACGTTCGGACGCCGAAAGCGACGACAACGTTCTCAAACTCGAAAACAAATCGGCAGGGTACAGTTATCTTAAACAATCCGTCAAGGTTGAGGTAAACAAAATCTACAAAGTGACCGTCGATATGCGAATCGATTCCGACCTTTCAAACAATCAAGGCGCATACGTCGCTTTTCTTGAAAATGTCGAATACAAGTTTGTCAAGCGCTCGCAAAAGACCGCCAACGGATTTGTGACGAGCACGTTCTACGTCAAACCCAAAAACACCGACTATCTCACGATTGCGCTTTGTCTGGGTTCGAGCGAGAACAACTGCAAAGGCACGGTTTATTTCGACAACGTGAACGTATCGAGGGTCAGTGAAGTGCCGGACGGTTACGACCTTACCAACTTCAAAAAGGCGACTACGGTCTACACGAACACCGACGTAAACGGCATTTGCTTCGCGGTGCTTATGAGTTTGTTCTCGGTTGCGCTTCTTTGCTGCGCGTACGTCCTTATAAGACGCTTGTACGCAAGAAAGGACGCGTTCGTCGATTTCGGCAAAACCGCGGTTTACGACAAAAAATCCGACGTGCTCACGAAGAAGTGGTATCAACACGACGCATTTATCGTGTGCGCGATTCTTCTTGCAGCCGCCGCGCTTAGACTTGTGATTTTGCTCACGATGTACGGTATGGGCAGCGAGATGTCGAGTACGCTCAACATCGCAAGAAAGTATCTCGGCGTAAACAACGGCGTTTTCGACTTCGCAGAGAAGATGGCTGCCGCAAACACCACGGTGACGTACTCTCCGGGCGTTATTTACATCTTGTCCGTACTCGGATTTGTAGGACAGGGATTGGACGACGCTTCGCTTTCTATCTTGCTTCGCCTTATCAACGTGCTTGCCGATTTGGCGGTCGTCGCAATGATTTATTTCTACGGCAAAAAGCAGGTAGGAAACAAACTCGCAACCGTTTACGCAAGCGTTTACGCAATGTTACCGTTCGCGCTTATGGTGAGCGGACACAGCGCAACATTCGAGAGCCTCTTGATTGCTCTGGTCGTTGGCGCGCTCATTCTTATGGTCAACAAGAAGTATATTTCAACCTACTTTGTTATGACTCTCGCCGCAGTCCTCGATTTGAGAGCGATGGCGATTGCGCCGATTGTGGTTGCATACTTCGTGTATATGTACATCAAAGACAACGACGACTTGAAGAAGTTTACGTCAAACAGAGCGAAAATCGTGTTCGGTTTGCCCGCTTGCTTCGTTCTTGCGTATGCGCTTACCATTCCTTGCGCTATTCATCAAATCGCAGCCGGCGACGCATTCTACGGATTCAAACTGATGATGGGTCAAATGTCCAACGTCAACTATTTCGTAAAGAACGCGTTCAACCTCTACGGTATGGTGGGCATGAACGGCAAGTCCTCGCAACAAAGCGTCAATATCCTCAACCTTATCTTCCTCTTGGTGCTCGAAGCGTACGTCATTTCGCTTTACTTCAAGAATCGCAACAAACAAGAACTTTTGCTTCTTGCGTCCTTCACGTTCGCTGTTATCGCAGTGTTCACAATCAAAGTGACGTACACCTACTTGTTCCTCGCAATCGCGCTTGCGTTCATCTTCACGATGGTCAGCGGCGACAAGAGAATGTACTTCGTCACAAGCGGAATGTCCTTCCTCGGCTTCCTCAACTATGCTCAACTTATGAACCAAAGCGGATTCGTCAAGAGCGGCGTGTTGTCAAGCGCAATCACCAACTTCGAAACGACGGGCGCGTTCTACATCACGTTCTGCGTATTCACGGTTATCCTCATCGGTTACTACGCATACGTCAGTTATTCGATTACGAACAATTCCAAGATTGTCGACATAAAGGCTATGCCCGAAACCGTCGGCAACACGTTGAAAGCGTTTGTCAAGAGAGTGGGCGCAAAACTCAAAAAGGAAGACTTCGAGTAAGAATCGGCAATACCAACAAAACTCTGCGGGCGCAATGTAAACTCTCGAGGTTTGTTCCCGAAAGGGAAACGTCAAGCAGAGCGGAAATTAAAATCAAAAGGCAACCGTACGATTTGCGGTTGCCTTTTCGTAGTTTTATTTTGATTATTGAAGCAAAATTCACGATATGTCGGGATGTGTTTGTTTGTCTTGTCGTTTTTTGCGACGTTCGTTCAGTATGTACAAAATCAGTCCGATTATTGCAACGATACACTCGGCCGTCGGATATGCGCACCATACGCCTGTCATTTTGAAAAGCGACGACAAGAGAAACGCAACGGGTATCAAGACGAAAAATCCGCGCGAGAGGGATATGATTTGCGCATAAATAGGCTTTTCGGTCGAGATAAAATACGTTGCCGTCATAATGTTGAAACCTATGAACGGACAGGCGATGAAGTACAGTTTCAGCCCCGTTTCCGCAAGGGATTGCAAAGTTTGGTTCTTTTCGCTGTTGAATATCTTCGTCAAATCCGTCGCTGCAAAAAAGACGGTCGCGTAAATTATGGCGGACAGGATAAGCGCTGTTATCATCGCGTAACGCAAGATGTATTTTACGTTTTCTTCTTTCCCCTCGCCGTGATTGCGGCTTAAAATCGGTTGCGCGCCTTGCGATAATCCCGTGTACATGGCGATAACAACAAGAGATATGACAGATATCACGCCGAAAGCCGCCACGCCGATGTTGCCCGTTATTCGCAAAATTATGTAGTTGAACAAAAACATAACGATGCCTGATGTCGCTTCGGTGAGGAATGGCGAAAAACCGCTCGACAGAATTTCTTTTGCGCAAGTTCCGCTCGGCTTCGACTTTACGAAGCGGAATTTGTTTTTCCTCGTTATCAGATACGGCGATAATACGCAAATGCTAATAACGGGCGCAAGCCCCGTCGCGAGAATCGCGCCGAATATCCCCATATTCAGAGGGAAGATGAATATGTAATCGAGAAGGACGTTCGACAAACTTCCCGTAATCATTGCCGCCATAGAAAGCGATGGCTTTCCGTCGTTCCTCACAAAACACTGCAATAGATTGTTGGTTAAAAAAGCGGGCGTAAACAGGAGCATAACTTTCGCATAGGTGTCGGTCATATTCAAAAGCGTTTCGTCTGCGCCCAAAAATTTTACGATATACTTTGAAAGGAATGCTCCCATCAAGACGAAAGCGACAGAGAAAACGAGAACGATGTACAGTGCGTTTGTAAAAATGAGATTTGCCTTTTCGTCCTCTTGCCGACTTTTATATATTGCGTATTTTGTGCCGCCTCCCATGCCTAACATAAGCCCGATGCCGTTGATGACGCAAAATATAGGGAATGCGAGATTGAGAGCCGTTAGTCCGTCGGCACCCAATTTTGCCGACACGAAGAAAGTGTCCGCGAGGGTGTAGCAGGACAATGCGATTTGTCCCAAAACGCCAAGCGACACATACTTTGCAAACTCTTTGAAAATGGCATTGTTTTTCATACGGGACGATTCCTCCTTTTCTAAAACGAAAACGCGCCCTTACACAAATAGCCTTTGTGTACGGGCGCGTTTCAAACCGTTTGAATCAAAATATCATATATGCAATGGCAAGTCAATCGAAAACCAATCAATTTTCAGACCAATCGATTGTTGCCGATTTGCAAATTTTGCGCGACTTTTTGTTGCCGTCGCATAGGCAAGGAGTTTATTTGTTCGAGGGCAGATTCTTTTCAAGGCAACGGAAGGGCATAAATTTTCCTGCCAAGTCGTTCATTTGCGCTGCGTCCATATGCTCGAAGATGACGTTGTTTGCGTATTTGGTCGCGTCTTCGAGTGTTTCTTGCGACTTTATCGTCCACATTATGACGGGCACTTTTTTGCTCCATTTGACAATCCAATTGTTTTCTGTCAGTTTTCTGTCAACCGCGCGAACGTCGTATGCGATGAAGTCGGGGCGAGTGATTTTGTTTATCCAAAGTTTGCCCATAAAGTCGGTTGCCCACCATCTGTTGTGCTTTCCGTCGGGGGAGCACCAAGTGCAGAGTTCGCCGACGGGATAGTCGGAATGGCGTTTTGCGTACAAAACCGCGCCGAAATCGAAGGATTGAAGTGCGATGTTGCCCTTGTAGCCCACTTCGTTCAAAACCTTTATCGTCTCCCTCACGATGCGGTGATTGAAAGGATTGATGCCCTTTATCTCGCAGAGGATACCCACTTTTCCGTCGACGAGGGCGAGAAATTCTTTGAAAGTGGGAATCGTATACTCGGAGTTTGCGAGGGGATAGGATTTGAGTTCGGACACGGTGCAGTCCTTGACGAGTTTGTCGACTCCGCAAACCCTTTTGAGGCTGTCGTCGTGGAAGACAACCACTTCGCCGTCTTTTGAAACGTGCACGTCGATTTCGATGTTGAAGTTGTGCGCAATCGCCTGTTCATAGGCGGGTACGCTGTTTTCGGGATACTGATCGTCGTGCAAACCGCGATGCGCAATGGGTCTGTCGAAAAGCCATTGAAAATTCATACTTAACCCTCGTTTTGTTTTTTTATTTTGTTGATAAAATTTTATTATTCAATTATAATAAAGTCAATAGTTTACAAAATTTATTCCGAATTTTTGCAATAATGCGGAAGTTCGAGGACAAAGAGGACAAGTTGAGCAAAAAACATATTCGCAATTTTTCCATAATCGCGCACATCGATCACGGCAAGAGTACGCTTGCAGACCGCCTCATCGAAAGGACGGGTACGGTTTCTGCGCGCGAAATGTCCGAACAACTGCTCGACAATATGGAAATCGAAAAAGAGAGAGGCATCACCATAAAACTGCAAACGTGCAGGCTGTATTATCAGTATAACGGCGAAGAATATATCTTCAACCTTATCGACACGCCCGGTCACGTTGACTTCACTTACGAAGTTTCACGCTCTCTCGCCGCTTGCGAAGGCGCGCTGCTTGTTGTGGACGCAACGCAGGGCGTGGAGGCTCAAACGCTGTCGAACGTATATCTCGCTCTTGAAAACGACCTTGAAATATTGCCGGTCATCAACAAAATCGACCTTGCGTCCGCAGACGTTGACGCAGTGAAACTCGAGGTTGAGGACATCATAGGGCTCGACACCGACGGTTGTCCGCTCGTATCGGCAAAAGAGGGCATAGGAATCGACAATCTAATCGAGCAAATCATCCAAAAACTGCCTGCGCCCAAGGGAGAGGACGACGCTCCGCTCAAAGCGTTGATTTTTGACAGTTTCTATGACAATTATCGCGGCGCAATCTCTATGGTGCGCATTGTGGACGGCACCGTCAAAGTCGGCGATACGATAAAAATGATGTCGTCGGGCAAGACGTTCGAAGTTGTCGAGGTTGGATATTTTTCACCCGGTATGCGCCCTTGCGACGTATTGAGTTCGGGAGAAGTCGGATATATTGCGGCAAGCATAAAGAACGTAAGCGACACGGCGGTGGGCGATACGATAACCAATGCGCAAAATCCTGCAAAAGAGGCGCTTCCCGGATATAAAAAGGCCACGCCGATGGTGTATACGGGCGTTTTCCCTGCCGACGGCGCAAGATACGACGATTTGAAAGAGGCTCTTTTGAAATTGCAACTCAACGACGCTTCGCTAAGTTTCGACCCCGAAGTTTCAACCGCGCTCGGATTCGGTTTTCGTTGCGGCTTCCTCGGGCTTTTGCATATGGAAATCATCGAGGAACGCCTCGAAAGAGAATTCGACCTCGATTTGATAACCACCGCGCCCAGCGTTTCGTACATCGTTACGAAGACCAACGGCGACAAACTCACTATCGACAATCCGACCGCTTTGCCAAATCCGAGCGAGATTGCGAGCATAGAAGAACCTATCGTCAAAGCCACGCTCTACACGCCGCCCGAATACGTCGGACCTATCATGGAACTTTGTCAGGGGAAGAGAGGCGTTTTCGTGGATATGAGTTACATCGATCCGACTCGCGTTCAACTCATCTACCGTATGCCGCTCAACGAAATCATTTACGACTTTTTCGACAGCCTAAAATCGAGAACGCGCGGCTATGCGTCCCTCGACTACGAAATGGACGGCTACGAAAAGAGCGACCTTGTGCGCCTCGATATGATGATAAACGGCGATATGTGCGACGCACTTTCCATAATCGTGCATAAAGACAACGCATACGCAAGGGGCAGAGGTATTGCCGAAAAACTCAAAGACGTGATTCCTCGCCAACTTTTCGAGATACCAATTCAAGCAACCGTCGGCGGCAAAATCATTGCCAGAGAAACCGTCAAAGCAATGCGCAAAGACGTGCTTGCAAAGTGCTACGGCGGCGACATAACGAGAAAGAAAAAGTTGCTCGAAAAGCAAAAAGAAGGCAAAAAACGCATGCGCAAAGTGGGCAGTGTGGAAGTGCCGAGCGAGGCGTTTATTTCCATACTCAAAGTCGACCCGAACAAATAAAATTATAACCCCGAAAAACGCAAATTTTTTCGGGGTTTTCAAACGAAAAAATGCAAATTTACGTCCACGTTCCGTTTTGTAAATCCAAGTGCAGATACTGCGATTTCAATTCCTACGCTTGTCATGACAAACAGGCGATTTTCGAATATCTAACTGTGCTAAATCGAGAAATCGAACTTGCGGGCAGAGCGTTTTCGAGTGCGAAAATCGACACGATTTATATAGGCGGAGGAACGCCGAGTTTGCTTGATGTGAGTCAAATCGAAAAACTTTGCGAAAACCTTGCCAAAAACTTCGATTTGTCGGGCGTGAAAGAGTTCAGTATAGAGTGCAATCCCGAAAGTTTGGACGAGGAAAAATTAAAGGCGTATCGAAAAGAGGGGATAAACAGAATCAGCATAGGCGTGCAAAGCCTTTTCGACGACAATTTGAGGGCGATAGGCAGACTTCACGACTCGAAAACCGCAATCGAGAAAATCAAACTCGCAAAACGCTATTTCGACAACGTGTCGGCTGATTTGATTGTAGGGCTTCCTTTTGACACGACGGACAGAATAAAAGAGGAAGTCGAAACGCTTGCGCCGCTCGTAAGTCACCTTTCGATGTACGAGTTGAGCGTTGAAGAAGGCACGTCGCTCGAAAAGTTGATAAAGTTGGGCAAAATATCCCTTCCGAGCGACGACGAAACGCAGGATTTGTTTGACGTTGCATTCGATACGGCGCAAAAATGCGTTTTTTGTAGATACGAAGTATCTAATTTTTCAAAAGACGGCAAAATTTCACATCACAATTTAGGCTACTGGACAAGAGAGGAATATCTCGGTTTCGGTGCAGGCGCGCACTCGTTTTTGAAGACTTCGGACGGCGAAAAATCACTTGAAAATCAAGTGCGATTTGCAAATTTCAAAAATCTCGACAAGTATAAAAACGCTGTTGAAAGCGCAAAATATTATGTGCAAATTTGCCGAGAATACAAAGAAAATATCGACGATAAATCGGTATATGAGGAAGAAATTATGCTTGCCTTGCGCACGAAAAAAGGCGTAAAAGCAGAGCGTATGCCGAACGTTCCGCAAAATCTCGAAAAATTTTTCGAGCGAAAAGACGGCTTTGTTTTCCTCAATAGAGAGGGAATGGCGGTTATGAATTCGATTTTGGTTGAGATTCTCGACATATAATGCTATTTTTCGACGCTTAATTTTCAAATTAATATCATTTAATGACTAATTATGATTGTCAAGACGAAAAAAGTTTGATATACTTTTCTTACAACTTACGGAGGCACAAATGACACCGGATTTTTCAGTCTTTACAGAGACGCCCAGCGCGCCCATTGCTCTCATCGCAACACCCGGCGCGGAAGAACTTGCACAACTCATCGACAAAAGACTTATCACACTGTTTAGAGAATCGCATCTCGGGAAAAAACTGCATAAAGACACTTTTATCCTCAAATCCGATTGTCCGCGTTTCACCAACGGCGACGCAAAGGGAATAATTTACGAAACCGTTCGCGGCAAGGATCTGTACATTATATGCGATCCGGGCAATCACGGCGTAACGTATCCGTTTTTCGGAAAGGATATTCCGCTCACTCCCGACGAGCATTATCAAAACCTCAAACGCATAATATGTGCCTGTACAGGCAAACCCGCTCGCATCACGGTCGTAATGCCGATGCTCTACGGCGGCCGTCAGCATAGAAGAAGCGCAAGAGAATCTCTCGACTGCGCTCAAATGCTTCAGGAACTTCAGAGCATGGGCGTAACGGACATCATCACGTTTGACGCTCACGACCCCAGAGTGCAAAATTCCGTTCCTCTTATGGGATTTGACAACTATTTTGCGCACTATCAGATTCTCAAATGCCTCACAAGGCGTTTCCCCGACGTTAAACTCCAAAAGGACAGCCTTATGGTCATCTCGCCCGACGAAGGCGCAATGACGAGAAACGTGTTCTATGCCTCTGTGCTCGGACTCGACCTCGGTATGTTCTACAAGAGAAGGGATTATTCCACCATCATAAACGGGCGCAATCCCATCGTCGCGCACGAATACATCGGCGCAAACGTCGAGGGTATGAACGTGTTTGTCGCAGACGATATGATCGCAACGGGCGATTCCATTCTCAAACTTGCAAAAGAGATAAAGGAGAAGGGAGCAAAAAGAGTTTTCCTCGCCGCGACGTTCTCGCTCTTTACAGAAGGCGTTGAAAAATTCAACAAAGCGTACGAAGACGGCATTTTCGACGCGGTTGTGTCTACAAACCTCACCTATCGCATTCCCGAACTCAAGGATTGCGAATGGTTTGTCGAAGCCGATTTGTCGAAGTATATCTCGTACATAATTGCCGCGGCAAACGTCAACGAGTCGGTTTCCAACTTGCTTGACCCGTCGCAAAAGATTCGCGAACTCGTGGAAAGGCTCAACGGTTGACGAACAAAAAGGAGTAAAAAATGAAAATCACTTGGCTTGGTCACTCGTCGTTTCTGCTTGAAGAAAGCACCGGAACGAGGATTGTAACCGACCCTTATCATTCTTACGTCGGATATGAAATGCCCGACGTAGAAGCGGACATCGTGACGGTGTCCCACGCTCACAACGATCATTGTTGCGTGTCGAAAGTCGGTGGCGATCCCACCGTTCTCAACAGAGTCGGCGCATACGAAATCGGCGGCGTTCACATCCTTGCAAGTCGTTCCTATCACGACGACAAAAAGGGAAGTTTGAGAGGAGACAACCTCATTTTCAAATATCGTATGGACGGCGTGGAAGTGTGCCATATGGGCGATATCGGTGAGGAATGCAACGCGATTTTGGTTGAATCCCTTATGCCTGTAAACATTCTTATGATTCCCGTCGGAGGCAACTACACGATTGACGCAAAAGAGGCAAAGGAATACGTCGATCGCATTATGCCTGACGTTGTGATTCCTATGCACTACAAGACCAAGGACTGCGAGTTCGACATCGACAAAGTCAACGAATTTTTGTCGCTTTTCGACGACGAAAACATCGTTTATGCCGACTCGACGACCGTAGAGTTCGACAGGGCGGACTTTGACGGCGAAGAAACAAAAGTTTTGGTTCTTGACAAACTTTCAAAATAATTTCACTCGATTTTAAGCCGTTGCCGACAAAAGTCGGCAACGGACAAATATACTTTCAATCCTAACACTTTTATATCGTAATATATTTTTTACGAGCGTTGCTCGTATATAGGAGAAATACATGCAAAAATTCTCGAAACAAGAGTTGGAGGCAAAAAGCATTTTCGAGATGCGCGCCCTCGCAAAAGACGTAGGAGTGAGCGCACCGACGAAACTCAACAAAGCCGACCTCGTCGATTTGGTGTACAAAATCACAAACGGTGAGATGACACCCCCCGAAGCGCCGCGCAGAGGCAGACCCAAAAAGTCCGCAGAAACGACAGTTGCGGCTCAGCCGCAAAGCGAAAGCAAGCCCGAGCGTCAATACGTCGAAGTTCTCACCGCATCGCCTGCGCCCACGGTCGAACGTAACAACGATACGCCGCTTCCCAAAGGTTTTGAAAAGCCAAAATTCCAACCGACTTTCCGCAATCAGAATCAATATCAACAAAACAGAAATCAAAATTTCAATCAAAGACAGAACGCATATCGCTCTCAAAATCAGGCGACGAATGTGCGTGAAAACGTCCTTGCAGAGCGCACAGATAACGATGACAGTGAGCAAATCAGAGAGGGATATCTTGAAATCAATCCCGACGGATACGGCTTTCTGCGCGTGAAAAACGGCGAGTTCAACGAAATGGACGCCTACGTCTCGGCAATGAAAATCAAACAATACGGTTTGCGTAGAGGCGACTATGTGACTTCTCTTTGCAAAAAGGTGCAAGAGGGCAGACCGTCCGCAGTCGTGAGCGTTACGACGATAAACGGCATCGATGCGGACAAAGTGGGCAAACGTCCCAACTTTGACGACCTCGTGCCTATCTATCCCAACGAGCGCATCCGCCTCGAAGTTTCGCCAAGAGAATACGCAACTCGCTGCATCGACCTTGTTTCGCCAATCGGCAAAGGTCAAAGAGGTATAATCGTTTCGCCGCCGAAAGCAGGTAAAACCACGCTTTTGAAGATGATTGCAAGCTCCATTGCAAAAAATTATCCCGAAATCGAGCTCAAAGTTTTGCTCATCGACGAACGCCCCGAAGAAGTCACCGATATGCAACGCTCGATAAAGGGTGAAGTTGTCTATTCCACTTTCGACGAACTTCCCGAACACCACACCAAAACGGCGGAAATGCTTTTGGAAAGAGCAAAACGCCTCGTGGAAATGGGCAAAGACGTTGTGATTTTGCTCGACTCGCTCACAAGGCTTGCGCGCGCGTACAATCTTACAATTCCGCCGACGGGCAGAACGCTCTCGGGCGGTATCGATCCCGGCGCGCTCCATAGCCCCAAACGCTTCTTCGGCTCGGCAAGAAACATCGAAAACGGCGGCTCGCTCACAATCATCGCAACCGCGCTTATCGACACGGGCAGCCGCATGGACGACGTAATTTTCGAGGAATTCAAAGGTACGGGCAATATGGAAATTCACCTTGACCGCAGACTTAGCGAAAAGAGAATTTTCCCTGCAATCGACCTCGCAAAGAGCGGCACGAGAAAGGAAGAGTTGCTCCTTACGCCCAGCGAACTCGAAGGCACTTGGGGTATTCGCAAGATTTTGTCTAACACCGACAATGCCGAAGCCACCGAAAATCTCATCGGCATGATTGTCAAAACAACGTCAAACAAGGAGTTTATCGACCAACTCAACCTTCAACTTCGAGTGCTTGCCAAAGAAGGCTACACGGTGAGAAGTTTGAAGTAATTTGCGGAATCTAACCGCATTAAATTGAAAATAAGGCAAATTACTTTGCCAAAATTCTGCAAATAGAGGTGAAATGATATGAGCGAATTTAAGGATTTGCGTATTGTTGACAACTTTTATCAAACTTCGGCGTTTTTCCCGATGCCGGTCGTGCTTGCGTCCACAGTTTCTCAAAGCGGACAAACGAACATCGGTTCGTACTCGCTTTGCTTTCCGTACTACATCGCAGGCAAAGATTACTATGCAATGATTTTGGAAGTGAGAAATTCCTCGAACACCGCACAAAATATCTTGCGCACTGGAAAGGTCACACTCAATTTCATAACGGACGACAAAAAATTCTTCAAAGAAGCCGTAAGGCTCGGTTTCCCCGGAGACACGACAGAGAAGAAAATGAAAGATTGCATTTTTACCTTGCAATCGAGCACGCTCGGCTCCGACCGTCCGCAAATTGTACAAGAGGCGTTTCAAGTGTTCGAATGCACTTGGGACAGTTCGCTCGAAGACGCGTATCTCGACAAGGCGGGTTGCCTTGAAGGTTATGAGCCGCCATATCGCAATTTCAACGGCATCACAAGCAAATTCGGCGCGCACTTTATCCTCAAAATAGACAAAATCTGGATGAAAGAGGAGTATTACGATTCCATTGTCAACGGCGTGAGCAAGCGCAATTATCCGCCCGTTCCCGTTGACTACGGCTATCGCGACAGCACGAACTTCTGGTGTTCTCGCTTCAAAAAACCCTATCCCGAAAAGATTCAGGCAAAGGAAGGCGACATCAATTCCGTCAAATATGCCGCCTCGCGTATCGACCCTGCGGTGAGGTTCACCGACGACGCTTGCGCAAAACTCACCAAAATTCCCAGAGTTTTCTTAAAAGCCGCGCTCACTCAAATGGTTGAAATCGCAAAGAGCGAGGGAATATCCCTCATCGACGAAAAGGCTCTTGCGATAATCAACGACAAGCGCAGGGAAGAAAAGAAGAGATGAATGTAAATCTAACAAAATCCGTTTTGTTTTTCAAAGCGGAAGTGATGTTTCGCTGCGAAACAGACGTGACGTTACACGGCAGTAAATTTTAAGACTGTAAATATTTAAGGCGGCAAATAAAACGCCAAAAGCAACATAAAAGGCAACTCGACGAGTTGCCTTTTGCGTTACAATCCGAGATAAAATCGAAGAATCAGTCTGTATTCTCGTCTTTGTCGTGCTTGTCGAAGAGTTTGAACTTTTGTTCTTGTTCGTTTTCGTCGTCGGACACAGGATTGATATGCACTTTTATTTCTATGATTTTGCGTGCGGTGAGTTTGTTTACGACAACGGTCAGATTCTTGAAATCGAAAGATTGCGATTTTTTGGGAATCTCGCCGAACTGCTCGATGACCCAGCCGCTGACTGTTTGCGAATCGAAGTTTTCGGTTTCGTCCTCGTCCACGTTAAATTCCTTGAAGAAATCGTCTAGCTCCGCGCGACCGTCTACGAGATAGTTTTCATCGTCCACTTTGGTGACGTAGTTGACCACCTCGTCGTGTTCGTCCCAAATCTCGCCCACGAGTTCTTCGAGTATGTCTTCGAGGGTGACTATGCCAAGTGTACCGCCGTACTCGTCGACGACAACCGCCATATGCACTTTTTGGCGTTGCATACTTTTGAGCAATGCGGATATTTTCATATGCTCGGTGGCGACCGCAACGGGCGTGATGTAGTTCTTTATACTTTTGTCGCCTTTTTCGAGGGCGGTGAAGAAGTCTATGTTGTGAATCATGCCGACGATTTGATCGATAGAATCCTTGTACACCGGCAAGCGCGAATAGTTGTATTCGAGGAACATGGATTTGATTTTTTCCATTGCCATATTTGTCGGCACGGCTATGACGTTGACTCTTGGCACGAGGATGTCGGCAACTTCGCAGTCGTCAAACTCGATTGCGCTGGATATGAGTTCTCTCTCTTGCGAGTCAAGCGCTCCGTCTTCTTGCGCCTCTTCCACCATAGAGAGCAGTTCCTCTTCGGTTATCTTGTCGTCGTCGTGGGATTTGAATATCTTTTTGAGCAATAATTTCAAGCCGGCAAATATAATGGTGATCGGGTAGAGAAGCACCATTATCGCGCGGATAGGATAGCCAAACGCAAGACAAATTCGCTCGGAGTTCTCCTTCGCGACCATCTTCGGCGTGATTTCACCGAAAGTCAGGACAATGATTGTCGACACGGCGACCGACACAACGCCGCTGACCGCCGCATCGGTTATAACATTTTCAAATATATTGTTGAAAAGGATTGACAAAGTGATGTTGACAAGGTTGTTTCCCACAAGTATCGTCGAGAGCAGTTTGTCGAATTTGTCAAGAAGATACATCGCATTTTGCGCGGCTTTGTTGCCGTCTTGCGCCTTCAATTTGAGTTTTGTCCTGTTGACCGAACTGAATGCGGTTTCCGTTGCCGAGAAAAATCCCGAAAACAAAATAAGAACAACTATAAAAATTGACGATAAAATGGTACTGAGAGGGTCAGGGTCGGCGGTTGCGCCAAGTAGATTGCCCATATTTACTCCTAAAAATTTGATGTTACGATAATACCATACAAATGAGAATTTGTAAATATTTATTTCTAAATTAATTATTGGATGTTGAACACCATATATTCGTGTTCACGCACAAACCTCAAAACGCTCGCTCGCGCGAAATCGCCGCCCTCAACAAAATCAAAGAAATGTGAAATAAAATCGCTCAACCACTTGTCAAAATCGCTTTGTTGATATATAATCGTCACGTTGGGTTTTGAGGGTAGCAGTACCCCGTGAACAGTTGGAGGAAATGGTTTTGTTTTCCATTCGCTTCCAACTGCCACCCACTTGTATAGCAACTAAAATAATTAAATATAACTTATGGAGAAGTCGTGTTTAATGGTACTGCGTACCAAACCTCGACTTCCCACCAAAAAACGGAGAAGTCGCCTAGTTTGGTCGAGGGCGCGCGACTGGAAATCGCGTAACCGTCAAAAGCGGTTCAAGAGTTCGAATCTCTTCTTCTCCGCCACCGAAAGGCAATCCTGCGAAACCCGTAGGGTTGCTTTTTCTTCTGTCCGCAACCGTGCTTGCACGAGTTTGCGAGCATAAGAAAAAGCAAAAATGCGAAGCATTGCAGGATTGTCTACGCTGGCAGGAGACCTGCGGAGCAAAGAGATGTTCGTTGCAAAGCAACGACTTACATCTTCTTCAAAAAGCAGAGAAGGAGAAGAGAGATTCAACGGCATTTCTCATGCCGTTGGCAACTGTGTTGCCGAACTCTTCGTTGCACGCTCCGCTATGTGTGCAAGCACACACGCTTCGCTGATTGGCGAATCTCTTCTTAGCCTGCGGCGCAAGGAGATGTTCGTTGCAAGGCAACGACTTACATCTTCTTCTGGCCGCAACCGTGCTTGCACGAGTTTGCGAGCATAAGAAAAGCAAAAATGCGTAGCATTGCAGGATTGTCTACGACGGCAGGAGACCTGCGGAGCAAAGAGATGTTCGTTGCAAAGCAACGACTTACATCTTCTTCAAAAAGCAGAGAAGGAGAAGAGAGATTCAACGGCATTTCTCATGCCGTTGGCAACTGTGTTGCCGAACTCTTCGTTGCACGCTCCGCTATGTGTGCAAGCACACACGCTTCGCTGATTGGCGAATCTCTTCTTAGCCTGCGGCGCAAGGAGATGTTCGTTGCAAGGCAACGACTTACATCTTCTTCTGTCCGCAACCGTGCTTGCACGAGTTTGCGAGCATAAGAAAAAGTAAAAATGCGAAGCATTGCAGGATTGTCTACGCTGGCAGGTGACCTGCGGAGCAAAGAGATGTTTGTTGCATAGCAACGACTTACATCTTCTCCGCAACAAAGTGCAAAAACCCTACTGTTTAGTGGGGTTTTTGTTTTTTTATGTGTTTGATTTTCCGCCCGTTTCCGCTGTATTCTGTCACATAAAGTGTCACATATTTTAATCAAGAAATCTATGCTGAAATTGCGGTTAAAGTATTGCAAGCGTACTAAAACGACGTAGATTTTTATTTATTTACAATGCGTAAAGAAGATGATATAATAATTTTATAAAATATTCGATAGTCAAGAGGTTTGTATGAAATATTCGAAATCGAGACCAAAGATTATAGCGTCGGGCGTGTTGGATTTGCTAAGCACGGTTGCATATGTCGGGCTTGCAATTGCGTGTTTCGTCACGGGGGTGCTTTTGTTAAACGCCGACCCGACGGAGGGTGACGGCACGATTGAAGGCGCAACCGCCGACGTTGCGCGCGCATTTGCGACGAGCCTTTTCGGCATACTTGCAATTTTGCTCGGTATAATATGCTTGTGTGCGGTCATTTTCTCGCTTGTCGGCACTGTGATTTCCCTCAAATCCGTCAACAAAGACGCGCAGAGCATCAAGCAATCGTTGCGCCAACTCAAAATCGCGCAAGGCTTCAACTATGCCGCAACCGGCATCTTCCTCATCGGGGCGATATTCGATTTTGTGCAGAGCGGAACGGATCCGACGCTTTTGATCGGTGCGTTTGTCATTTTGGCTATTGCCGTTTTTAGATGTGTGAGCGGCGTGCTAAAAACTCTTGCAATCAAGGATATAAATTCCGAACCTGCCGATCAAGAAAACATATCGTTCTTTGCTGACGGCAACAATGGTAGCGACGACAACAGCGAAATCTGATCCGATAATAAGTTCCGTCTGCAAGTGAAGAAAGCGGCAATGCAAATAATGAAATGAAAACGTCTCAAGCGAGACGTTTTTTATATGGTTATTGTAGGTTTGCCGATTTTTTTTGCTTCTTTTGTTAAAAATCAGTCGGATTTTTTGCGGTATTTCAAGAATTTTTCGGGGACTTCGGACTGTTTCAAGGTAGTATGCACGGCGCACGTTCCCGCTGCCTTTGCCGTTTCGTAATACCATTGCTTGTAGTCGAGCATATCCAACGTGCCGTTGAGTTTCTCGATTTGCGAATTTACCTCGTCTTTTTGCTTTTTGATGAGTGCGAGGCGCTTGTTTATTGTTGAATCGCCCTCGATGCACCAGTCGATAAACTGTTTTATATCCTTTATGGACATGCCCGTTTTTTTGAGACACTCTATTGTTTTGAGCCACGCTACGTCCTCCTCTTTGAAGGAGCGTATGCCGCCGTCCGTGCGCTCGACAAAGGGCAAAAGTCCTTCTTTTTCGTAGTATCTGAGCGTTGAGGGCGCAAGGTCGAGTTGTTTTGCCATTTCGCCGATTGTGTAGGGCATAGATGTTTTTCCTTTCGAGTTGTATATTTTTTTGCAAAAGATTAAAAATTTTGCTTGACTTAAAGTTGACTTTAAGTTTTAGTATGTAAGTACATTGTAGCACGGCTTTTGCAAATTGCAATCGATTTTTTCGAATCCGCCATATTTGCAAATCGACGTGACAATAAAACGTAGAGAGGTGAATATGAAATTTTTCGATAACGTCAAAAAGAATTTCGGATTCGGCTGTATGCGCTTGCCTATGATAGGCGAAGAAGTTGACGAAGCGCAAACTTCGCAAATGGTTGACTACTTCATCGACAACGGTTTCAACTATTTCGACACCGCGCACGGCTATCTCGGCGGAAAAAGCGAAATCGCGCTTGCAAACTGCCTCGTGAAACGTCACGACAGAGGCGAATATCTGCTTGCCGACAAACTCACAACGTCTTTCTTTTCAAAGCAAGAGGACATTCGCCCGTTCTTCGAGAGCCAACTCAAAATACTCGGCGTTGAGTATTTCGATTTCTACCTTATGCACGCGCAATCCAAAGAGATTTTTGAAAAATTCAAGCGTTGCAGAGCGTACGAAACCGCGTTCGAACTCAAAAAAGAGGGTAAAATCAGACATGTCGGCTTGTCTTTTCACGACAAAGCGGACGTTCTCGACGAGATTCTCAACGAATATCCCGCCGTCGAATTTGTGCAAATCCAACTCAACTACGTCGATTTCGACGACGTTGCCGTTCAAAGTCGCAAATGCTATGAGGTTTGCGTAAAACACAACAAACCCGTTGTGGTTATGGAACCCGTAAAGGGCGGAAACCTCGTCAATTTGCCTTTGGACGCAAAGAAGATTCTCGACGATTTGCACGACGGTAGTCCCGCAAGTTACGCAATCCGTTTTGCCGCAGGCTTCGACAACGTGTTTATGGTGCTTTCGGGTATGAGCAATATGGAACAAATGAAAGACAATATTTCCTTTATGAAAGACTTCGTTCCGCTCGACCAAACCGAGCAAGAGGCGGTAAAAAAGGTTTGCGACGTGTTCAGATCTATTCATCTTGTGCCTTGCACCGCATGCAGATACTGCACCGACGGTTGCCCCAAACATATCCTTATTCCCGATTTATTCTCTTGCCTCAATGCAAAGAATGCGTACAAGGACTGGAACTCGGACTGGTACTACAACGAGGTTTACACCAAAGGTCACGGCAAAGCCTCAGACTGCATAAAGTGCGGCAAATGCGAAAAAATATGTCCGCAACATCTCAAAATAAGAGATCTTCTTCAAACCGTTTCGCAAACGTTTGACAAACAATAAAGAGGTGCGATTATGATTGACAATATTCTAAACAGCAAAAATTTGAGTCTTTCGGCAAAAATTACCGTCAAATCTTCAATAGGTTTTGCGCTCATTGCGCTTGCGGTCGCGCTGCCGCAATTCGTTCACATAATCGTCGGCGCGGCAGGCGGTATGACTTGGCTTCCGATGTATTTACCGGTGCTTATCGCAGGCTGTATTCTCGGCGCAAAGTACGGCGTTGCAATCGGTATGCTTTCACCCGTTGCGAGTTTCCTCGTTACGTCCGCGTTTTCTTCGCCTATGCCTATGCTTGCAAGACTTCCGTTTATGGTTGTCGAGTTGGCGGTTTTCGGCGGCGTTTCGGGCTTGTTCTCGAAATGCATTGCAAAGAACGCTCTTGCGGCGTTTCCTGCGGTCTTGATTGCGGAAGTTTGCGGTAGGGGCGTGTTTATGCTTTGCGTGGTTGCGCTTCAAAACGTAACCGCTTTGACGCCCGCGCTTGTATGGTCGCAAATTCAAAGCGGTTTTATAGGACTTATCGCGCAAGCGTTGCTCGTACCTGCAATCGTCATCGCGCTTCGCTCGCTCATCCTCAAAAGCAAAGACGAGTCAGGCGAGTGACAATTGTTGAACGGCTAAACGGTTGACCTATCGACCGATAAATTTACAAAAAATCTTTTGTCCGTTGTCGGCGCTTTATTGTTGACGACAGACACTAACACGCAATGCAATTCGAGGCTTTTTCGATATGTATAACGCAACAGATTTACAAAAAGCAAAGAACAATCTCGCAGGGCATACTCTTGCGCTCTGCAAGGACGAAATTTTGTTTCTCTCCGACAAACGCGGGGTTTTTCCTATGGTGGGTTATATCGACGACAACGTCGATTTGAGAGGCTTTTGCGCCGCCGACGTAATCGTCGGTAAGGCGGTTGCCTCGATGTTCGTCAAAAGCGGAATCGCCGCCGTGTACGCAAACGTTATGTCAAAAACCGCTTATGATTATCTTAGATTAAACGGGCTTTACGCCGAATACGGCATTCTCGCAGACGTGATTGTTAATAGGCAAGGCACGGGAAGTTGTCCGATGGAAGAAGCGGTAAAAGACTTGCAAAACCCCGACGAATGTCTTGCCGCGATAAAACACAAACTTGCATTTTTGCGCTCTCAAAACGCAAATAAATAATAAAAAGGATAAACGCAAAAGGTAATGAAAAAGGACGCAAATTGCGTCCTTTTTGAATGTGTTTTTGTTGCTTACCAAAGGTTGTCGTTTCTCACGATTGCGCAGCCCTTGCTTGCTCTTGATACTGCCGCAATGCCGTTCTTTGCGCCTGTGATGTCAACATAGCCGTCGTTGGTGGTTGCGATGAGGCTTCCGTTGGTTGCGTACAAGCGGAGACGATATTCGCCTTTCTTGTCAAGATAGATTTCCCATTTGGGGAACTTCAACGTTTCATAGTTTTTCAAAGTTTGGTTTTCGATCGGCGCTTTTTCGGCGTTGTTGATTATGCTCTGAATGCCGATTTTTGCCGCGCCGAGAGTGGTGTAGGCTTGTGCGCCGATTGCCACGACTCTGTAATTCGAGGAATAAAGTTTGAACACAAAGTTGCCTTTGTCCGTCTTTTTGATGACGTACTTGCCGTGCGTTTTGCCTTCGCCTTCAACGATAACGGTCTCATCTGATTTTGCTGCGGTTTTTGTTTCCGCTTTTGGAGCCTTTTCTTCCTTGACTGGTGCTTCTTTTGCTGCTGTCTTGCTCGCTTTCACGGTCTTTTCTTCCGCTGCTGCCTTTTCCGTTGCTTTTGCCACTTTTGTTTCCTCCGTAGATTTGTTTATATTTTCAACTTTTGTTGACTTTTTGGAAGCGGTTTTCTTGGGTGCCGATTTGACATCCTCGTCGTTTGATTTCGGAGCGGATTCGACAGCAATTTTTTCCGCTTTGGGGGCGGATTCTGTCGTTTTGACCGCTTTTTTCGTTGTCTTTTTGACGGGCACCGTATCTTTTTGCGCATCTTCCTTTGCCGTAGCGGTTTCTTTCTTGGGTTGCGCAACGCTTGCAACCGCCCACAAATCTTCCGCCTTTTCTTGTTTCTTCTTGGTGGACACGATTTTTGCCTTTGCAGGTTGTTGAATCTCGAAATTCGTTCCGAACAATTCCTCGTTCACGGACTTGCCGTTTTTGAGGTTGAGGGAAGTCTTGTGTTCATCGTCGTTGACGACATCGGGTGCGGCTTCTTTCTTTTGCGCAGGTTTTCTCGGTTTTCTTGTCTTTTGCACGGGGGCTTCGACTGCGATTTGCTCGTCTTTCGCTGCTTGCGCGGATTCATCGACAACCGCGTTGCTTTCCGCAACGGTTTCTTCGACGGGCATTGTTTCTTCAAGTGCGGAAGTTTCTTCGACGATTTCGGCTTGCGGTGCGACCTCTTGTGCTTCATCGCTGGGTTCTACGACAGTTTCGTCTGCAATTTCGGGTGCGGATTCCGTTTCGACGGTTTCTGCCGGTTCGTCTTCGACTTGCATGGCTTGCTCGCCTGCAACGTCGGCTGCATCTTTGGCTTCTTCCGTTTGCTCGATCGTATCGGGTTGAGAAATTTCTACAACCTCATCTTCGGGCTTAACGGTTTCTTCGATTTGCGGCTCGTCTTGAATGTCCGTCGTTATGGTTTGCGCCATATCGTTTTGTTCGTTATCGGAATTTTCGACCTCAACCATCTCGTCTTGGCGAGTTTCGTTTTGCACGTCGGATTCGACTGCCCGATTGTCTTTTTGTTCAACGGGTTCGACTTTACCATCCTCGGTGATATGCACCAAAGTGCCGACGGGGGCGGTGGGGTCATCGTCCACGATTTCGCTTTCAAGAAACTCGATTTCATCAAAATTTACCATAAAAATAAATTCCTCCGCGCGGAAAACAGAAGAATTTTCGTATAAAAAAATCCCTCTATAATCCAAGATATGAATAGGATAACATAATTGATTTATTAAATCAATAATCCAAACGCACTTTTTTCGAGGATTTTTGTGCTATTTTCTTGAAAAAATTGATAAACGGCACAATATGTGGTATAGTGGTTGTAGTTAAAATGCGACAAAAAGTCGCAAAAAGGCGCTCGTTATGAACAACTTCAACCTCAATCCCCAACAACAAGCCGCAGTCAACGACACCGAAGGCGCGGTTTTGGTTATCGCAGGCGCGGGAAGCGGAAAAACTCGCGTGCTTACGGCAAGAGTGTGCCATCTCATCGAAAACGGCGTGGATCCGTACAATATTTTGGCAATCACTTTTACCAACAAAGCCGCAAACGAAATGAAAGAACGTATCGAAAAATACCTCGGCTCGCAGAGCGTGTGGACAAGCACTTTCCACTCGATGTGCGCGCGCATTTTGAGATTCGACGCAGATAGAATAGGGTATTCTAAAGATTTTACCATTTACACCGACCTTGAAAGCGAGAGAGTCGTGAAACGCATTTTGCAGAATTTTCCGCAAGCCGATCCGAAAAACAAAGGGGATTATCTTTGGCATATCTCGCGAGCAAAAACCCTCGATATGTCGCCCGAAGTCTATTACGACGCAATAAAAAACGACGATAGCGACGCATACAATATCTTCCAAATATATTCGAGATACGAGCAGGAACTCAAAAGGTGCAACTGTATGGATTTTGACGATTTGCTTCTCAAAACCGTGCAACTGTTCCGCGAATGCCCCGATGTTTTGGAAAAATACCAAAGAAGATTCAAATATATCTGCGTTGACGAGTTTCAGGACACCAACAAACTGCAATACGACATCGTGAAAATGCTCTCCAAACTCTACGGAAATCTGTTTGTCGTGGGCGACGAGGACCAGTCGATTTACAGTTGGCGCGGTGCGGAAATCAAGAATATTCTCGACTTTTCAAAGGATTTTCCAAACGCAAAGGTATACAAACTCGAACAAAATTATCGCAGCACCACGTCCATTTTGAAGGCGGCGAACAACGTCATAAAAAACAACTCCAACCGCAACGAAAAAACTCTTTGGAGTGAAATTAAAGACGAAGATTCGATTGAGTATTGCGAGGTGTTCAACGACCGTGAAGAGGCGACAAACGTCGCAAGGACAATAAACACCTTGCACAGAAACGGCGAAAATTACAAGGATATGGCTGTTTTGGTGCGCGCAAACTCGGTGACGCGTCAGTTTGAAGAAGAATTCAATCTGCACGGAATTCCTTACAAGGTTTTCGGCGGTTTCCGTTTTTACGAACGAAAGGAAATCAAAGACGCATTGGCATATGTCAGACTTGCCATAAATCCAAGCGACAACGACAGCATTTTGCGCGTTGTGAACTATCCCAAGCGAGGAATAGGCAACACGGCGGTCGGGGAGTTGCAAGACGTTGCAAAAGCAAGGTCTACAACCATGTTTTCAGTGCTTTTGAATCCCGAATGGCTCACGCCTACAACCGCAAAAAAACTTGCGCCGTTTACGCAAATAGCGACGGATTTGGTGCAGTTTTCAAAGCAAATGCAGGCTGTTGAATTTGTGCAGTACGTCATTCGTCGAAGCGGACTCGAAGCCGCGCTTTCTCAAAGTCAGGACCCCGACGACGCAAACCGTCTTGAAAACATAGAAGAACTCGTGTCCGCTGTTCAGCAATTCGAACAGGACAACAGCGGCGCAAGCATATCCGACTTTATGCAATCGGTTTCCCTCGTGTCGGACACCGACGAGATGAGTGGCGACGATTATGTCACGATTGCAACCATACACGCCGTGAAAGGGCTTGAATTCAACGACGTATTCCTCGTTGCGCTCGAGGACGGAATTTTCCCAACGCAAAGAGCGATTACCGCAGGAGACGTGGAGGAAGAAAGACGACTTATGTACGTTGCAATAACGCGCGCGAGAAAAAAATTGTTTGTTCTTAACGCTCGCCAACGCTATCGTTTCGGACGTACCGAATACTTGCCTAAGAGCCGTTTTGTAGGCGAAATGAGCGGATTCAAATCATCCATGCGCTATGCAAATTCAAATTATGCCTCGCCGACATTCGACGCAAAGGACCGCATAAAACTCGGCGCGAACAATCCTCAAACGTCGGCGTTCAAAAAGAATTTGTCGAACGGATTTTCAAAATCCACTCTCGAAACGCCTAAAAAATCCTCGAAAGTCGATTATTCGCAATTCAAAAAGGACACCATTGTCGAACACAACAAGTTCGGGCGCGGTATAATAATTCAAACGAGCGGCGACGGCGAAGACAAGATTGCGGCAATCGCATTCAAGGGGCTTGGAGTAAAGAGGTTTTCGCTCGCAATCGCGGCGGCAAACCTCAAAATAAGAGCCAAAAGCGACAACGACTAATCAAGAATCGACGTAAAATCGCAACTTTCGATATATCGCGCCAAATGCAAATTAATGCGGTTAGATACTCGAAAATATACATATATTGAAATGCAATATTGACAAGACGCGGATTATAAGTTAAGTTGGAATGGGTGTGCCTTTCAAAATTAAGGCAAAAATAGGACAATATGGACAAACTTGCAAGAATGAAAGAACTTATCGCAACTCTCAACGAGTGGGCGAGATTGTATTACGAAGAGGACGCGCCCGTCGTTTCGGACGCCGAGTACGACCGCCTCTACGACGAGTTGAGAACCCTCGAACAAGAGGAAGGGTATTCTTTGCCTACAAGCCCTACGCATAGAGTGGGAGGCGCGCCCAAAGGTAAATTTGAGCAATCCAAGCACCTTTTGCGCCTTTACAGCCTTGACAAGTGTCAGTCCAAAGAGGAATTTTACGAGTGGTGCAACCGTATCGTGAAGACGGTCGGATATTTGCCCAAACTCACTTGCGAATACAAATTCGACGGTCTTACGCTAAATATTTTGTACGAAAACGGCAAAATCGTCAAAGCGTCCACAAGAGGCAACGGCACCGTCGGCGAAGTGGTTACGGCACAGGTGAATACCATCAAAAAACTGCCCAAAACCATCGAATATAAGGGCAGAATCGAGATTCAGGGCGAGGGTATTTTGCGCCTTTCGAGGCTCAACGAATACAATTTGACCGCAAGCGAGCCGCTCAAAAACGCAAGAAACGGCGCGGCGGGCGCAATTCGCAATCTCAATCCCGAAGTCACTGCCAAGAGGGGATTGTCCTTTTTTGCGTACAACATAGGTTACAGCGACAAAACCTTTGAAACTCAAACTCAAATGCGCGAGTTTTTGAAAAAAGAAGGATTTGAAACCGAAGGGGATTTCGAACTTGTCGACGACGCGAAAGAGGCTATGAAATACGCCGATAAAACGGGCGAAAAACGTGAGAATCTCGACTATCTCATTGACGGTGTTGTGTTCAAAGTGGACGACGCGAGGTTGAGAGAGGAAATCGGATTCACCGAAAAATTCCCCAAATGGGCGGTCGCTTACAAGTTTAAGGCGGACGAGATGACGACGACCTTGCAAGACGTTGAATGGCAAGTGTCGAGAAGCGCGAAACTCAATCCCATCGCTATCCTCGAACCCGTCGATATAGGCGGCGTAACCGTGTCGAGGGCAACTCTCAACAACTTCGGCGACATACTCAAAAAGAAGGTAAAAATAGGGGATAAAGTGTTTGTGAGACGTTCAAACGACGTCATTCCCGAAATCATGGGCGTTGCAATCGAAAATCCGAACGCAAAATCCATTGAAAAACCCACCGAATGTCCCGTTTGCCACGCACCCGTAAAGGAAGTGGGCGCATTCTTGTACTGCACCGGTGACAATTGTGCTCCGCAAATCATATCCAAACTCGACCATTTCGCATCGAAAGACGCAATGGATATAGACGGATTCAGCGAGAAAACTGCCGAACTTTTGTACAACGAAACGCACGTCGAGGACGCAGTGGATTTGATGAATATCACCGCAATCGACCTTTTCGGACTCGAAGGATTCGGGGATAAAAAGATTGACAATTTGCTCGGCGCGATTGAGAAATCGAAGCATACGACGCTCGACAGATTCCTGTTTGCTCTCGGAATCGACGGAATTGGCAAAAAGACCGCAAAAGACTTGGTTAAGCGGTTTAGAACGCTGGAAAACCTGCAAAACGCAACTGTTGCGGAACTTGCTGCCGTTGACGGAATAGGCGAAGTGCTTGCAAACAACGTTTTTGAATTTTTCCGTGATTCTAACAATGCGGATTTCGTAAAACGATTGCTTGAAAGCGGCATTGTTTTTGAGAAATCCGAAGAAAAACAGGGCGTGTTCAGCGGAATGAGAGTCGTGCTTACGGGTTCGCTTCCGACATACAAGAGAGGCGAGGCGACGAAACTCATCGAGGACAACGGCGGCGAGGTCGCTTCTTCGGTGTCTAAAACCGTAAATCTCGTGCTTGCGGGCGAGGACGCAGGCTCAAAACTCGAAAAGGCGCAGAAACTCGGAATCGAGATAATCGACGAAGAACAATTCAAGAGCATGCTCGGTTTGTGATTTGACCTAATTTTGCTCTAAACTTCAAAAATATTGTTTTTACCGCTTAAAAAGGCACTTGTGCCTTTTTATTTTTGTTATATTGTTGGCGCAATTTGTTGTGTTTGAATAAACTTTGTGATATAATAACAAAAAATTATTAGGCGGGTGCGCATATGCACAGTATGACAGGATATGGCAAAGGCGTTTCCAAACGCGACGGGAAGACCATAACCATCGAAATTAAAACCGTAAATCACAGGTTTTTGGATTGCAATTTCAAACTTCCTCGCAACTTCTTGTTTGTTGAGGACAAAGTGAAAAAAGCCGTTTCATCGGCAATATCGAGAGGTCACGTCGATCTTTATCTCACCTATGAGCAAGCGTCGACGGACGAGGGCGCGTACACGGTCGATCTCGATCTTGCAAACAACTATCTTGCGGCGGTGAAGAAACTTGCAGACGGCACCGAGCTTGAAAACGACGTGACTGTTTCGACGCTCTTGCGAGTTGGCGACATAGTGGCAAGACAAGAGGCGGTCGAAGATGAGGATTTGCTTTGCGAAATGACTCTCGAAGCGGTGAATCTCGCCCTTGAAAATCTCAAATCCATGCGTGAAAAAGAGGGTCAATCGCAAAAGAATGACATTGCAAAAAAACTCGACGCAATCGAAGATTGCCTTGAACGTATCAAAGAGTTTGCACCCCGGGTCGTCGAGGATTACAGAGCCAATCTCAATGCTCGAATCGCAGAGGTTGTCGAGCCGTCTCTCATCGACAAACAACGTCTTGCAACCGAAGTTGCGCTCTATGCCGACCATTGCGCAATCGACGAGGAAATCACGAGGCTTTCAACTCATATCGCGAATATGCGCTCGCTGCTTGAAGCAACGGAGCCCGTCGGGCGCAAAATGGACTTCCTCGTGCAAGAGTTCAACCGAGAAACCAACACGATTGGCTCGAAAGCCAACGATATGCGAATCACAAAGGAAGTGCTCGCAATCAAGAACGAGATAGAAAAAATGCGCGAACAAGCCGCAAACATCGAATGACGACGAATATTCAATCCGGAAGGTAAACGATTATGCAAAACAAAGGGTTGCTCATCGTCGTGTCGGGATTCAGCGGCGTGGGCAAAAGTACGGTTATATCAAAAATGTTTCAAAAGATGCCGAACCTGAGATTTTCGGTGTCCTGCACTTCGAGAAAGCCGAGAAACGGCGAAAAAGAGGGCGTTGACTACTATTTCGTCACAGAGGACGAGTTTGTCAGGCGCGTAGACAACGACGAATTTGTGGAATACACCCGCACTTTCACCAACTGCTACGGCACTCTTAAATGCGAAGTTGAAACAAAACGCAATCAAGGCTTCGACGTGCTGCTCGACATCAACAGCGTGGGCGCGATGAACATCAAAAAAGTTTATCCCGATTGCGTGACGATATTCATCAATCCGCCATCCCTCGAAGAACTCAAAAAACGCCTTATCGGCAGGGGAAGCGAAACGCCCGATTCCCTCAAAAAACGCCTTGACGAAATCGAGTTTGAAAGAAAAAGCATACCGCGCTACGACTTTGTGGTGATAAACGACGTTGCAGAAGTTTGCGCCGACAAAATCGTAAACTACCTCGAGAGAAGAAGAGAAGAACTCAAATAATCGGGCGATGAAACGCTGTTTTGAGATTCGGCTTCAAAAGCCAAAACAACGAAAACGACAATCTTGACAATTGCATAAATCGCCGATTTGCACAATTTGACAAAACGCAAAATCGCACAGGACATAAATCGCAAACTTCGCTCTTATAGCGAAAAGATAAAAAACAAAACAAATTCAGATATTCAAATCGGAGGAAACAAACTATGATGATCGATCCCCCAATCGACAAACTCATCAAACACGCAGAGTGCAGATACGCGCTCACCGTCGCCGTTGCAAAACGCGCACGCGAACTCGCAACTACAGAAAGCAATTACCTTGAGAAGAGCGGTTTGAAACCCATTTCGCTCGCTTGCAAGGAAATCTACGACGACAAAATCAAAATCGTTCGCGACTAATCGAACGGATTTTGAATTTTTTCAATCTCGATTGAAACGAGGCTTATTATGCTGTACGGAAAAAACGTGGTTTTGGGCGTAAGCGGCGGCATTGCCGTTTACAAAGCGTGCGAAATCGTGTCGAGGCTCAAAAAATTGGGCGCAAACGTGGACGTTATCATGACCGACAACGCCCGCGAGTTCGTCACGCCTTTGACTTTCCAAACGCTTGCCAAATCCGCAGTCGTCACAAACGCTTTCGAGCCTGTCAAGGAATTTGACATCAACCATATATCCCTTGCGAAAAAAGCGGATATTTTGGTCGTTGCCCCAGCGACTGCAAACGTCATCGCAAAGTTTGCGGAGGGAATTGCCGACGATATGCTCACGACGACGTATCTTGCCTCGAACGCTCAAAAACTCATTTGCCCTGCGATGAATTGCAATATGTACGAGGACGACGCAACGCAAAAGAATATGCAAACTTTGCGCGAGCGCGGCGCAATCTTTTGCGATTCGACGGTCGGGCTTTTGGCTTGCGGCGACGTCGGAAAAGGGCGTATGGCAGAGCCTTGCGACATTGTGAAGGCAATCGTCGACTATCTCACGCCCGTGCAGGATTTTGCAAATAAGCGCGTGCTTATCACCTCGGGTGGTACGGAAGAGAAAATCGACGGCGTGCGAGTCATCGCAAATCATTCGAGCGGAAAGATGGGCAAAGCGCTTGCCGAAGCGGTTGCCGACAGAGGCGGAAGCGTCGTTTTCGTGTACGGAAACGTCAAAGTCGACGTGCCGAAATGCGTCGAAAAGGCAATTCACGTCACCTCGACGCAAGAAATGCTCGACGCTTGCAACACAGAGTTCGACTCTTGCGACGTTGCGATAATGGCTGCCGCGCCTGCCGATTATAGGGTGAAAAACACGTTTTCGCAAAAGGTTAAAAGCGAAACGCTCACCCTCGAACTCGTCAAAAATCCCGACATCGCAAAAACGCTCGGCGAAAAGAAGGGCGAAAGAAAACTCGTCGTATTTTCCGCCGAAACCGAAAATCTGATTGAAAACGCCAAAGGCAAACTCAAAAAGAAACTCGCCGACCTTGTGGTCGCAAACGATGTTACAGTTGAAGGCGCGGGATTTGACGTAGATACCAACGTCGCAACCATAATCGACAACGACGGCAACGAGTTTGAAAGCGGAAAAGTGAGCAAGAGAAAACTTGCAGACATCATTCTCGACAAGGTGATTGCTCTATGATTTTGGAAGTCATCGTCAACATCTCCAACAGCGACGTGGACAGGACTTTCGATTATATCGGCGATGACGTGCCGATAGGCAGCAGAGTGGTTGTCGAGTTCGGAAAAAAGAGACTTATCGGCTTTGTCATAGGCAAAAAAGACAAGTCGGAATTTCAAGACATCAAAAAAGCGCAATATCTCGATTCGCCCATAAGTCCCGAGCAGTTGGGGCTTATGAACTTTATGCGCAAGACGTACAATCTGCGCTATATCGACGTTTTGCGCTTGTTTGTTCCTCAGCAACTTCGCGAGGAAAAAGACCCCGAATATACGAGGAAATTTCTCACCGCCGACGATTCCAGAACGCTTGCCGAGCTTAAAGAAGTCGTCGGAAAGAGGGCGGAAAAGCAACAAGAGGCTCTCGACTATATCGCCTCGAACGGCGGACAGTTTTTGAGTTTTTTGAATGTCAAATTCGGCGTGAGCGCAATAAACGGATTGCGTGAAAAGGGCGTTGTGACCGAAAGCGACGTACACGAGCGTTCAACGCCGCTAAAAACTCTTCAAAAAGAGAAAAAGAACGTTGTTCTCACAAACAAGCAGACGAGCGCGGTTGAAACGCTCTGCGGCGCAAAGGGAACCTACCTTTTGCACGGCGTTACCGGAAGCGGCAAAACCGAAGTGTACGAGTGCGTGATAGAGCGTATGATTGCAAAAGGCAAAACCGCGATTATGCTCGTTCCCGAAATCTCGCTTACGCCGCAAATGCTCGGATTGTTCAGGGCAAGATTCGGCGACGACGTTGCGATACTTCACAGCGGACTTAACGCAAGCGAACGCTACGACGAGTGGAAAAGGCTCAAAACCGGCAAAGCGCACATCGCAATAGGCGCAAGATCGGCAATCTTCGCACCCCTCGAAAACATAGGCGCAATCATTGTCGACGAGGAACACGACACGAGTTATTTGTCCGAATCCAATCCTCGTTACGACACAAAAACCATTGCGGAATATCGCGCAAAAGCAAACGATTGCGTGCTTATTCTCGGCTCTGCTACGCCCGATATGGAAACCTATCTCAAAGCGACCGAAGGCGTGTACGGGCTTATATCCCTGCCCGAAAGAATATCCAAACACAAACTTCCCGAAATGGAAATCGTGGATATGACGGCAGAGTTCAGACAAGGCAATCGCAGTCTGTTTTCTCTTGCTTTGCAAGAGGCTCTCAAAGAAACCGTCACAAAAGGCGAGCAGGCTATGCTCTTTCTCAATCGCAGAGGCTTTGCGTCCTTTATCCGCTGCAAAGAATGCGGATATATCGCAAAGTGCGAGGATTGCGACATATCGTTGACTTATCATAAGGAAGACAACGAACTAAAATGCCACTATTGCGGTCGCAGATACCACGCTTTGACCAAGTGTCCAAACTGCGGCAGTCATGAGATAAAACAGGGCAGAGTCGGCACGGAAAAGGTGGTTGAAGAACTGAAAAATCTCATTCCGAACGTCAGAGTTCTGCGTATGGACAACGACACGACCGTGAGAAAGGACAGTTATTTCAAGATTCTTTCCGCATTCGGCAACAAGGAAGCCGACGTGCTTGTCGGCACGCAAATGATTGCAAAAGGTCACGACTTCGCAAACGTCACGCTTGTGGGGATTCTCGAAGCGGACGCTGCGCTGTATTTCAGCGATTATCGATCGAGCGAGCGCACCTTCCAACTCATCACGCAGGTTGCCGGCAGAGCGGGCAGAGCGGAAAAAGAGGGCAGAGTCATTCTTCAAACCTATGCGCCCAAACATTACGTTTTCCGCTTCGGCAGAACGTACGACTACATAGGCTTTTGGAAAAAGGAAATCAACACGAGAATGGTGACAAAATTTCCGCCTTTTACGAAAGTCGTGCGAGTGCTTTTGTCGTCCGTAAACGAACAAGACGTTGTGGACGCGGCGAGAAACGTGTATAAATCCGTTCAGAATCTGCAATCGCAAAGCGGAAAATTCGTATATTTGGGCGCAAGCAAATCGCCTGTCACGCGTATGAACGGTCTTTGCCGCTATCAGGTGATGATGAGGATAGAGCCGCAACAATTTGAATATATTATCGGCGAAATATACAAAATCGCCGACCAAAATAAGTCGAAAAAATGCAACGTGTTTGTCGAAATCAATCCGCAAAGTTTGATTTGAACACGGAAGGATATAAGGTATGGCAAAAAGATTGATTGTCAAAGTGCCCGACCCCATTTTAACGAAAAAATGTAGGGAAGTGGACAAGTTTGACCAAAGGCTTTGGACTTTGCTTGACGATATGAAAGACACCGTAAAAGCCGCAAACGGCGCAGGACTTGCCGCACCGCAAGTGGCAGTTTTGAAGCGAGTGTGCGTTGTCGACACCGAAGACGGTTTTTTTGAACTTGTAAACCCCGTAATAACCTCGCAAAGCGGCGAACAAACGGGACTTGAAGGCTGTTTGTCGGTGCCCAAAAAGTACGGCGAAGTGACCCGTCCTATGAAAGTGAAAGTCACCGCTCTCGACAGATTCGGCAAGGAGCAAAAATATAAAGTCGAAGGCTTTACGGCAAGAGCGTTTTGTCACGAAATCGACCACTTGGACGGAATAGTGTATACGTCGAAGTGCAAACAACTTCTCGACGAAAAAGACTGAAATACGCTGCGTAAGAAGCGCAATAAAAGTCAAATAAATTATAAAAAGAACAAAGAAGACGTTATGAAAATCGTGTTTATGGGCAGTCCCGACTTTTCGGCGACGGTGCTTGAAAAACTTAATTCGGTATATTCGGTGTCAGCAGTCGTGACAGGTCTCGACAAACCCGTCGGGCGAGGATACCAACTCAAACCCTCTGCGCTCAAAGTCAAGGCGCAAGAACTCTCGATACCCGTTTTACAGTACGAAAAAGTGTCGAGAGAGGGCATAGAGGACATTGAAAATCTCAATCCCGACATCGTCGTTACGGCGGCGTTCGGTCAGATTTTGAGCGAAAGATTTTTGGCGATTCCGAAATTCGGCGTACTCAACGTACACGCTTCGCTTTTGCCGAAATACAGAGGTTCTTCGCCCATTCAATGGTCCATTATCAACGGCGACGAACAAAGCGGCATAACCATTATGCGCACGGTAAAGGCGGTGGACGCAGGCGATATTTTGCTTGAAAAAGCAACGCCCATCGGAAAAGACGAAACGGCAGGCGAGTTGTTCGACAGACTCGCGATTCTCGGCGGCGAGGCGATTTGCGAGGCGATATCCCTTGTCGAAAGCGGAAAAGCCGTGTTCGTGCCGCAAGACGAAAGCAAAGCGACGCATTGCTCGATGATAAGTAAAGGGGACGGCAACATCGACTTTTCAAAAACCGCTCGTCAAATCGATTGTTTTGTGCGAGGTATGTCTCCGTGGCCGTCGGCGTTTACGCACGTTTTCGGAAAATCACTCAAAGTTTTCAAAGTCGAAAAGGCGGATTGCAACGTCGAAAACGTCGATTCTTTCGAGTTCGGACAAGTCGTCAAATCCTCTGCGAAAGAGGGATTGTTCGTAAAGGTCGCAGACGGCGTTGTCAGGCTCTTAGAGATTCAACTCGAAGGCGGAAAACGTATGAGCGACAATGCTTTTTTGCTCGGCAGAAACGTCGAAATCGGCACGAAATTAGAGTGAAACGGCACATTAGATTGCTTGTAACATATAAATTGAGCCGTGTACTGTGACGAAAAACCGCAAACGCAAACGTTAGGACACATACGGCATACAACGAAAAAACAGCAGAGAACAACTGCAAATAATCCGCAAATTTTTATAGGGAACGAATGAGAAAACATATCGACAGCGCATACAAAATACTATCAAAAGTGTTTCAAGAGGGGACGTACAGCAATATGGCGTTCCTCGGCGAGCGCGTGAGCGATATGTCGACGAGGCTCGTGTACGGCACGCTCGAAGAAAACGTGAAAATCGAGTATATCCTCAATCAACTCGTCGAGAAAAAACCGCAAAAATCCGTGCTTACGCTCTTGAAAATCGGAACGTACGCGCTTCTTAATCTCACGGACGTACCGAAATTTGCAATCGTCAGCGAGTGCGTGGAAGTGGCAAAATCAAACGGAAAGGGCGGCGCAAGCGGTTTTGTAAACGCCGTTCTCAAAAAAGTTGCGAACAACAAGTTTACGCTTCCGAGTCAAAACGACGATTGCTATTTGTCGGTGACCTACTCGAAACCGAAATGGTTTTGCGATAAACTTGTAGCGCAATACGGCAAAGAAAAGGCAATCGAGATTATATCCGCAAAAAGCGATACGCTCGAACATATCCGCATAAACAGCCGTATGGCAACGCCGAGCGACGTAGAATTTTTGCTCAAAAAGAACAAAGTCGAGTTCAGAAAGAGCGACGTTGGCGGCTATATCGTAAAAGCGACGGATTGCGTGAAACATATGTTCGACAAAGGGCTTGTTACGTTTCAATCGCCTTCGAGTATGCTCGCCGTTAAGGCTTTTAGTGTTACGGACGGGGCGCAAGTTCTCGATATATGTTCGGCACCCGGCGGAAAAGCGGTGTATATGAGCGAGGTTTGTCCGCACGGAAAAATCACGGCGTGCGACCTCTATCCGCATAGAGTCGCGCTCATTCAAAAGTACAAAAACCGTATGCATACGCCAAACGTAAAGGCGATTCAAGCCGACGCTTGCGTTTTTTCAGGCGAATGGAAGGATTCCTTCGATTTCGTGCTTTGCGACGCGCCTTGTTCGTGCCTCGGAACGTTCAAAAAGCACCCCGACGTGTTCTTGAATAAGGACGAAAAATGCGTCAAGGAACTTGCCGATACGCAACGGAAAATCATTGAAAACGCCGCAAAATATCTCAAAGTCGGCGGCAGAATGGTTTATTCCACCTGCACGCTGTTCAATGAAGAAAACGAGGACGTTGTAAACGATTTTCTTGCGAAAAACGACGGTTTCGCGCTTGAAAAGATTGACGGACTCGACCGTATCGACGGCGGAAAATACAAAGATAACGACGGCATGATTCAAATCTTGCCGCACGAGGAATACGACGGATTCTTTATCGCAAAGATTGAGAGGATAAAATGAGCGAAAGTATACAAAAATCGGTTATGCTCGGACTTAGCAGAGAGGAAATTGCCTCTCTTATTCCCGATTGTCCGAAATATACCGCTTCGCAAATCTACTCGTTTTTGCAAGACGGAAAAGACTTCGACGAAATGACCTCGCTCAAAAAGGATTTGAGAGAACGTCTTAAAGAGAATTTCGTTGCGAATCCCGTGAGTATTCTCGAAGTGTTTACGGGCAAGTCCGGCACTAAAAAGTATCTGTTCCGCCTCTTGGACGACAATCTCATTGAGGGCGTGTATATGCCGCACGATTACGGCGATACACTGTGCTTATCAACGCAAATAGGTTGCCGTATGGGGTGTACGTTCTGCGCTTCGACCCTCGACGGACTCGTGAGGAATCTCACGCCTGCCGAAATGCTCGGTCAAGTCATCTGCGTAAATCGCGATAACGACGGCAACGCAAAGTCGAGAGCGGTGACCAATCTCGTGCTTATGGGAAGCGGCGAACCTTTCGACAACTATGACAACGTGCTTGAATTTCTCGACAAAGTGAGCGATTCGAGCGGAATAAATATCAGCGAGCGCAATATCTCCTTGTCGACTTCGGGGCTTTGCGACAAAATCAGCAAGTTTGCCGACAGCGGACACAAAGTCACGCTTTCGATAAGTCTGCACGCGCCGTTCGACGACCTTAGAAGCGCGCTTATGCCCGTAAACAGAGCGTATTCCGTTAAGCAACTCGTAGACAGCGCAAGATACTATTTCGACAAGACGGGGCGTAGAGTCATATTCGAGTACACGCTCATTAAGGGCGAAAACGACTCGGACGCTTGCGCAAGAGAACTCGCAAGGCTCTTGAAAGGCTTTCCGTCGCACGTCAATCTCATAAGGCTCAACGAGGTCAAGGAGCGCAATCATATCGCGCCGAGCGTTGACGCAACGGAAGAATTTTTGCATAAACTCGAAAAACTCGGCGTGTCGGCAACAATACGCAGAAGTTTGGGCAACGACATAGAGGGTGCGTGCGGTCAACTTCGCAGAAGATACCTCGAAAACGTCGAAAAATAACCGAAAAAAAAATGCGATATATCGCATAAAAACGCTATAAATAGCAACTAAAACGAATTAAACAACGAAATCGAAAATGCGGATTTAATCCGAAAAAATAAGACAAAATCGAAATCATAAAGGCAGAATGAAAACGTACAAAGGCAGAGTTATAAAAGCGGTCGCTTCAAAGTTTTTCGTTGACACCGACGAGGGCGTCAAGGTTTGCTTTGCACGCAAAAGGCTCAAAAACGACGGATTGATTTACGTCGGCGACTACGTTGAAATCGCAAAAGAGCGCGATAGTTTCGTCATCGAAAACGTCGAGCCGCGCAAAAACCGCCTTATTCGTCCGTACGTTTCAAACGTAGACGTATGCTTTATCGTGATTGCGCCGGAGCCCGAACCCGATTTTCTGCTCGTGGACAAAATCATCGTAAACTGCCTCGTCGAGGGTATCGAACCCGTGCTTGTCAAGAACAAATGCGACGTGAAAGCAATCGATACGAGCGAGTACGACGGCGTCGTAAAGCAGATTGAATGTAGTGCGCAAACAGGCGAAAACGTCAAAAAAATCGTGGATTGCGCAAAGGGTAAAACCGCTTGCTTTGCGGGACAATCGGCGGTGGGCAAGAGTTCGCTTCTCAACAATATTCTCGATTGCGATTTGCTCGAAGTGGGTGAACTTGCAAAAAAGATTAAACGCGGCAAGAATACGACGAGAAAAACTGAGATTTTCCATATCGGCGAATCCACTTATTTTGTGGATACTTGCGGCTTCTCCATGCTCGAAACGGTGGACGTTGCGCCCGAAAACCTAAGGCTCTATTTCGACGATTTGGAAGCGTTCAGAAAGGAGTGCCGCTTCAATATGTGCACGCATATAGACGAACCAGATTGCGCCGTAAAAGCGCACGTCGGCAGGGAAATAGGCAAGGGAAGATACGAAAGATATAAGACTATTTATCAAGAACTCGTCGAGAGAAAAGAGAAGCAATACGACTGATATTGCGCCGTTGGCGCAGTGATATTGCCTTCGGCAGGGAAATGCACGCAAGCGCGCGTGGAATTGCCTTTATAGGCAGTGAAATTGCAGCTGCGCCGCAGTTGAGGTACAATAATGATATCGCCTGCGGCTATGATATCACGTTGTGATGATATCGTGCCTTGCACGATGATATCCAAACTTCGTTTGGGTTATGGAATATTCAAATATTCCACTTGTCATTATTCCGTTCGGGTGTGGGTGTCCCACCCAATCGTCATTCCGAGCGACAGCGTGGGAATCCAGCCGTAGGCGCAGTTCGCTTCGCTTGATTCTCACGGTCACTGCGTTCCCTCAGAATGACGAGTGTGCCTGCGGCTCAAACGATATCCGCTACGCGGATAAAATCCTCGCTTCGCTCGGTTGATATCCAAACTTCATTTGTGTGATATCCGCGCTTTACGCGGGTGAAATTGCGGCTACGCCGCAGTTGAGGTATAATAATGATATCGCCTTTGGCGATGATATCACGTTGTGATGATATCGTGCCTTGCACGATGATATCCAAACTTCGTTTGGGTTGAGAAATATCGGAATAGTAAGTTCAATTATCCAAATAAAGAATATAGAGGTAAAGTTATGTTGGTTGCACCGTCAATGCTCGCCGCCGATTTCGGCAATATGGCAACGGAAGTCAAAAATATCGAAAAATGGGGCGCGGACATCGTTCACGCCGACGTTATGGACGGAGTTTATGTGCCGAACATCACTTTCGGTATGCCGATGGTAAAGGCGTTCAAACAAAACTCGAATTTGCCCGTTGATGCGCATCTTATGATAACCAAACCCGAAAAGTACGTCGGAAAGTTTTGCGACGCGGGGGCGGATATCGTGACGTTTCACCCCGACGCGTCCGACGACGTGCAAGGCGCGCTCGATATCATCAAATCAAAGGGCAAAAAATGCGGTTTGGTGGTCAATGCCGATGTCGATTTCGACGTTGTAAAACCCTATCTCTCTAAAATCGATATGCTAGTCATTATGACGGTTCAAGCTGGATTCGGCGGTCAAAGTTTTATGCCGCAATGCCTCGAAAAAGCCAAACTCGGCGCAATAGAGCGCGAAAAGCACGGATATAAATATCTCATCGAAGTCGACGGCGGCGTGAGCGAAAAAAATATTGCGCTTCTAAAAGACGCAGGCGTTGGCGTGGCGGTTGCGGGAAGTTCGGTTTTCAAGTCCGAAAATCCGCAAAAAACGATAGAATCGCTTCATCTCTGATATGCTGCCACTGTGCGATAATAGCGCAATAAAACGGCGAATAATCGATATAAATCGTTATAAAATACTTGATTGGAAACGAATCTTTTAAGGTTCGTTTTTCTTTGTAACGTTTGGCGTTTTCGATTCATACCTTGTAAAAAACGAGGTGAAGTATGAACAAAATCATTTGCGTAAATCCGCCCAAATTTGTCAAAGCAATCCTTAAACTCTTCGTGAAAAAAGACAAAGAGAAGAAGTGAATATAAAAAGTTAAATTCCTTTCGCAAAAAGCGAAAAATATAGTTTTTTACAACAAAAAAACGCCTTCCTTTCGGAAGGCTAACGTTGATTGCTACATTATTCAGAAGGAATTACGCACGGTCAACTTTGCCGGAACGAAGACAATGCGTGCAAACGTAAGTTTCTTCAACTCCGCCGGTCGGTGTATTGACTTTGACTTTTTGAACGTTGGGCGCCCAACTGCGTCTGGTCTTTCTGTTGCTGTGGCTGACTGCGTTGCCGCTCATTCTGCCTTTTCCGCATACACTACAAACTCTGGACATATACTGTACCTCCTAATTTGAACGATTGATATTCTAACAAATATAAATCGCTTTTGCAACTGATTTGCATAAAATTTGTCATTTAGTTGCAAAAAATTATCTTATATAGTAATATTTTAAAAAAGGAATTGATATGTCGCTTTCAACTTCAAACAAGTTTGGCAAAATTTCCGTGAGCGATGAGGCTATGCAGATTATCGCAAGCCACTCGGCTCAGGACTGTTACGGCGTGGTGGATTTGGTTTCACGCCGTTTCAGCGATAATATAAGCCAACTTCTCGGAAAAAATCAACTCGGCAAAGGTGCGCTCGTTCAGACTGTGGACGACCTTATATATGTCGAGTTGTTTGTCATTTTGAAACTTGGAGTGAATATAGAAGCAGTCAAAAAGTCCCTTGCGGATGCGGTCAAGTTTTCGCTTGAAACGTTCACGGGTATGCGCGTAAAGCGCGTTCACGTCAACGTGGTGGGCATTCGCGTGTGATAGGTATATATAAAGATGATAAGAATTGACGGATTAAAATTCAAAGAAATGCTGCAAGGCGGCGCAAAGGCTCTCGAAATGAACAGGGCTATAGTTGACGAACTCAACGTATTTCCCGTTCCCGACGGCGATACCGGCACCAATATGTCGCTCACGCTCGCGTCGGCTGTGAGAGAAGCAAACGCTTGCGGCTCTTTGCTCATAGACGAAATCGCGCTCGCGTTCTCAAAAGGCGCACTCAAAGGCGCAAGAGGCAATTCGGGCGTTATATCTTCTCAGATTTTCAGAGGATTCGCCGTTGCTCTCGAAGGCAAAGCCGACCTCTCGCCAAAAACTTTTGCCGAGTGTTTGAAAAAAGGTACGGAAATTGCGTACAGCGCGGTCACAAAACCCAAAGAAGGCACCATTTTGACCGTTGTCAGAGCAATGGCTGAAGAAGCGCAAAGTGCGTCTAAAGGCAAAAAAATCGAATTCGAATCCTTCCTTAAACGCGTTATAGACGCAGGCGAGGAAATTCTGCAAAAGACACCCGATATGCTTCCCGTACTCAAAAAAGCGGGTGTCGTGGACGCAGGCGGCAGAGGTCTCGTCACGGTGTTTGACGGCATGTATCGCACGCTTGTAGGCGAGGAACTCGTGCTTATCAGCGGCGGAAAAGTCGCTACGGAAGTGAGTGCGCCGCTCGTGGCACCGAGCGAGGAATTCGATCCGCTCGAAAACGACTATGAACACATAACCTTTCAATACTGCACGGAATATTTTATCACGCACCTCAAAAACGAGGTTACGACTGCCGCAATCAACAAGTATAGAGATTATCTTATGACAATCGGCGATTGCGTGCTTGTCATAGGCGACACCGACCTTGTAAAAACACACGTTCATACCAATCACCCCGACAGAGCGTTGAAAGCGGCTTTGGGCCTTGGAGAACTCGACGGCGTGAAAATCGAGAATATGCTCGAACAAAACCGCAAAATCCACGCAAACGACAAACTCGAAGAGGAAGAGACGCTCAAAGAATACGCAATGATTTCCATTTGCTCGGGCGAGGGTATGGCAAACATATTCAAAGATTTGATGGTGGATATCGTGGTCGAAGGCGGACAGACGATGAATCCGAGCGTTGACGACATTCTCAAAGCGGTCAACGACGCAAAAGCCAAAAACGTTTTCGTGCTTCCCAACAACTCTAACATCATTCTCGCCGCAAATCAGGCAAAGGATCTGGCAAAAGCAGAAGTGTACGTCATTCCGACGACAAATATGCCGGAGGGTATTTCCGCTTCGCTTGCTTTCGATTCGGATTCCACGCCCGAAGATAATTATGAAAATATGTGCATTGCAATGCGCGGCGTGACTTGCGCCGAAGTTACGCACGCCGTTCGTTCAACTCGTATGAACAGATATTCCGTCAAAGAAGGCGATATAATCGGCATTTGCGAAAAGAAAATCGTCGCAAAGAGCCAAAGCATAGAGGAAACGACGCTCGATACGATAAGAAAAATCGCAAAGGACAAGGATATGCTCACTCTCTATTACGGCAAAGACGTGTCCGACGACGAGGCAAATGCGCTTGTCTCAAAGGTTTCCGAAGAATTCGACTGGCTTGAAACCGCTTGCTATGCGGGCGGACAACCGCATTATTTCTACATAATCTCCGCAGAATAATATGCTTACGTTGCGCGATGTAAAAGGCGTCGGTGACGCAACGATAAAAAAACTAAACGACCTTGACATACATTCAGTATTCGAGGTCTTTTCTTTTTTGCCACGCAAGTATATCGACCTCAAAAGACCTATAAAAGTTCTCGACGCACAGGCAGGACAACTCGCATTGTTCGAAGGCAGAGTGGAGAGCGTATCGAGCGTGACTCGCTCGAAAACAAAGTCCTTTTTTGTCATATTCAGCGACAACCTTGCAAACAACAAAATCTATTTCAAGGCGATGTTTTACAATATGCCGTTTTTGCACGACGGATTTTCAGTCGGGCAGTCGTACAGAATGCTCACGAGGCTTTCAAGCGATCAAGGCTCGCTCACCGTCGTAAATCCCTCGCTTGAAAAAATAGAGAAGATTTCAAAACTCGACGGCATATACACGCTCTATCCGCTTGGCGGAGTGATGGGGCAGAACGCATTTAAGAATATTGTTTTCTCTGCGCTCGACAGTGTGAAAGGCACAACGTACGAGGGCAATCTTGCCAAAATAAACAAGGATTTCGCACTGTGTTTCGAGGCGGCGCACAGACCCACAAGCATAAATATTGCCGAAAGGGCGATAGATTCGCTTGCGTCGCTCGACCTTGCAATCGTGCTGTCGATATACAGAAAATTGCGCAACAATGCTCAAAAAACAAGAAAAGTATTATATAATTTTGATAATTTTAGAATAGTTGACTATAAAAATACGTTATCTTTTCTTCCGACATCCTCGCAAGAACATGCATTTGAAGATATTATGTCGGATATGTGCTCGAGCAAATATATGTCGAGAATAATAAGCGGCGACGTAGGAAGCGGCAAAACCGCCGTTGCGTTCTTTGCAATGTGTACTGCGGCAAAAGGCGGAAAGCAAGCCGCGCTTATGGCACCCACCGAAATACTTGCAACTCAACACGCAAAAAAGTTTGCGAATGTGGCAAAGGCAATGGGGATAAGATTTACATTGCTTACGAGTTCCTGCACGCAAAACGAGAGGAAGAACGTACTTGCAGGGCTTAAAAACGGTTATTATCAATGCGTTATCGGAACAAATTCGCTTGTGTCCGACGATGTTGAATACAAAAATCTCGCTTTGGCGGTCATAGACGAACAGCACAGATTCGGCGTAAACGACAGGGCAAAGTTGGAAAGAAAGGGCGCGTGCGACGTTTTGAGCCTTACTGCAACACCCATTCCTCGCTCGATGGCGCTTACGTTTTATGAGGATATTGCAATTTCACGCATAGAAAAGCGAGCGGAAGCACAAACGAACGTGATAACGTCGGTATATGAAGATTTGCAATCCTCCGCAGAGTTTATCGTGCGAAAACTCAAAGAGGGAAAACAAGCGTTTATCGTCTGTCCGTCTATATTCGACGCAGAGGGCAACAACCTTATGTCGATTGAGAGTTTTATGCGAGATTTCGGCAATCTATTCGATGATTTTGCAGTTTCCGTCATTCACGGGAAACTAAAAAACGAGGAAAAAGAACGCGCAATGAACGAGTTTTCGCAGGGTAATACGAGGCTTTTGGTCGCAACGAGCGTCATCGAAGTGGGAATAGACACCAAAGCAACCGAAATCCTCATTCTTAATGCCGACAGATTCGGTCTTTCCTCTTTGCATCAACTGCGAGGCAGAGTGGGCAGGGACGGAAGCGAGGCTCATTGCATATTGCATTCCTCAAACAAGGGCGAAAGGGCAATAGAGAGGCTTCAAACGCTTGAAAAATCCAATGACGGTCAATATCTTGCCGAAGTGGATTTCGAGATGCGAGGCGCAGGCGACTTTTTGGGTGTAAAGCAGAGCGGTCGTTCGCTTACGCCGATGTTTTCGCTCGAAGTCAATGCGCAAATTTTGTCGAACGCAAAAGAATATGCCGACAAATATCTTTCGAATCTTTCGCTAAACGAACTTTTGGCGCTTACAAGAACGTCGAAATCAAAAATCAATGCATTTTTGGACGCTATAAATTCGGTTACGCTCAACAGTTGAGTTGACATAAATTTGTTTTTTCCGTATAATATTCTTTAATGGTGGTGCAGTATTCTAGTCAGATTCCACCGACTCGGAGGCGGGGGTAAAATATCGCCGAAGGGCATATCGATGAAGTTTCTGGTGATGGCTTCTTTTGCCCAAATCGGGGCTGTTGCTGGGAGTTAAGGACTTTGGGCGGCTTGCAACGGCATGCAAACTCCGACCCATTTTCCGTGGAGACCCGACTCGGTGGTCGTGCTAAAAATCGACTACTGACCGGGGTTAAACCTGATATGCGGTGCAACTGCGCTGTGTACAGTGTAGCCTGCTTTGAGTGATTTGGAGGGATCAAGGAACCACGCGCGTCGGCGTTGCGCAACAACGGCGGGCGATCGCCTTGTGAAATCCTCTTTGCAAAAAAAGATAAGGGCGGGCGGAATCTGTCAAGGAAATCTTCTAGACTGTTCTTGAGAGGCGACTCGGGGATTATAGTGTGCTCTAAGTGGCGATTCGGTTTCTCGTTGAGATGGCTCATGCGATAGGAAACTTCTCGGACGGCGACGACGAGTTTTGAGTCAGGGAAAACCTACCGAACCTATGGCGCAAGGTTTACCCGAGACGTTGCCACCATTAATTGAATTTTTTTTGAGGTGCATATGCAAACTCATAGCGATAATAAATCTCAAAGCGACGCACCGTCGGGCAACGTTTCCGACGGCGCTGACAATTTATCAACTATTCAAAATACTCAGTTAGATACTCAAAAACAAAGCATTGACAACACAGTCAATGCCGTTTCCGATTCGAATTCGAGCAAAAATCTCGATAGATGTGCGTCGGCAAGTCAAAAACACGATTTGACCTATGTTAAGCATGGTGACAAATCGGACAAAAAAGACGCGGAAAAGGATGATAAAAAGAAGAAGACATCAAAGAAAAAACGCAATCTTTGGTGGATAAAGGCGACGATAATCTCCCTTGTTTTGTCCGCATTTTTCTCGTATTTGAGCGAAATCGTATCCAATGCCGAACAACTCGTGGTCGTCATAATTTTGCTTGCGTTCCTCATTCTGTCGGGTATTTTGTTTGACGCAATCGGCGTTGCGGTGACCTCTTGCGACACAACGCCCATAATATCTATGGCTTCGAGAAAAGTGTACGGAGCAAAAACCGCGCTTTGGCTCACAAAAAACAGCGACACCGTTTCCAGCGTTTGCAACGATATAGTCGGCGATATATTCAGCATCATTTCGGGTGCTTGCTCGGCGGCGTTGGTTGTCAAAATCACCGTTTCTTTCAGTGAAACGTGGCAAATTGTGCTTTCCATCGTCGTATCCGCAATTGTTTCTGCAATGACAATCGGCGGCAAAGCGTTCATGAAAAAAATCGCAATCGACAATTCGCGAGATTTCGTCATGTTTGTAGCGCGCGTTCTCGCATTTTTCAATAAGAACGAGAGAAAGATAAGAAAAAAAGACAAAATCGCAAAACAACAAGAGAAAAAGTCCTCAAAAGACCAAAACGTCAAAGCGGACAAGGATTGAATTTTATGAGAATCGACAAGTATATTCAAGAAAAATTTAATCTAAAATCTCGCACTTACGCCGAGAATCTGATAAAAACGGGTAGGGTGAGTGTAAACGGCAAATCCGTTTCAAAATCCTCGACGGACGTGTCGGACAGCGACGACGTGCAAATCGTAAACGACGAGAATTATGCTTCGCAAGGAGCGTATAAACTGGAAAAAGCGTTTTGCGACTTCAATCTTAACGTTGAGGGGAAACGCTGTGCGGATATCGGTTGCTCGAATGGCGGATTTACCGACTGCTTGCTTCGCCACGGCGCAAAGAGCGTGCTTGCCGTCGACGTTGCCGACTGTGCGCTCGAAAGGAGACTTTTGGAATCGGGTAAGGTCGAGTTTTTGCGGGCGAACGCAAGGGATTTGCCGCATAATCTTGAAAAAGTCGATTTTCTTTGCAGCGACGTGAGTTTTATATCGTTGACATACGTTTTGAAATCCATGTTCGATTTGCTCAAAACGGACGGCGAGGCGGTTGTGCTTATCAAACCGCAGTTTGAACTCGACAAATCCGCTCTCAACAAAAGCGGCGTCGTAACCGATGAAAAACTGCGAAAAAGAGCGGTGGAAAACGTCAAAAAATATGCCGAAAACGTCGGATTTGCGATACTGGATTTGTCCACGTCGCCCATACGTTACGAGAATAAAAATATCGAATATTTGCTCTATATGAAAAAATAAATGACATCGGTATTTAGATGTCATTTTTCGTGGTGCAATTCAATTTGTTGATATTCTGATTATATTCGATTTTGTTTTATTTGATGCCTTCCGATTCCTTCTTTTCGGTTGAGGCGTTGTCGGATTTTGTTTCGGATGCCGCTTCGGTTTTGCTTTGCTTATCTTCGGCAGATCCCGCTTTGTTTTTCGATTTGTCGACTTTTGACTTCTTGCCTTTTTTGTCCGTAGTTTCGACTTCGGGCTGATTCTTCGCTTTTCGCTTGAGTTCTTCGGGGTCGATGTTTTTCGGCACACGGTTTTTAGCACCGATAAAAAGCAGCAAAATAAGCAACGCAAAAATCGTGCCGGAGAGTCCTGCGACAAGTTTCGTTGCAAATTCGGATATGGATAAAATCAAACCTAACATACCTCAATTATACAAAAGCGAGCAAATATGTCAATCGATAGAGGCAAAGTTGCAAATTGCCTTGATAATTCCCTTTGCATAAATTTGCCGAAAATATGCAATTATTCAATAAAACTTTGTTTTACACTTGAATAAAAACTTTCTATGTTGTATAATGTTTCTTGATTATGAAAACAAAAATCGCAATTTTCACAAAAGCCGAATATTCGAAGGAGATGAACGATATCGTCGCTGCACTTAAAGCCGACGACAGATTTGACATCTTTGAAATCGAGGACGGAAAAAGCATTCCGTCCGATTGCGACAATCTGATTGTTTTCGGCGGTGACGGCACCGTTCTCGAAGCAGTGAAAGACGTGAGAGAAGACATCGTCGTGACAGGCGTAAACATCGGGAATCTCGGATTTTTGACCCAGTTTGAAAAAGATTCTTCGGCAAGCGAAATCGCATGCGGAATTGTTGAGGGAAAGATCGAACAAAGAGCAATTCTCGATGTAAGATTCGATGATTTTTGCGGCAAGGCGCTCAATGAAATCGTGCTTAAAAGCGCAACGTCGCGCCCGATTTACATCGGCGTTTACGTTGACGGAAAGTTTGTCGATTATTATCACAGCGACGGTGCAATCGTGTCTTCGCCGACAGGCTCTACGGCTTATTCGCTTTCGGCAGGCGGTCCTGTGCTTGCACCCGACGTGGACGCGCTCGTGATTATCCCTATTTGCGCGCACTCGTTGCATTCTCGTCCGCTTGTTGTGAATTCACGCTCCAAAATCGAATTGCGACTTGCAAAAGGGGAGAAAGCGCTTGTATGTGCCGACGGAGAGAATGTTGCCGATATCGAGGGCGAAAAGAGCGTTTTTGTGGAAAAATCCGCTCGAAACGTAAAGTTTTTGGCGACAAAAGACAACAATTTCTTCAAGAAATTGCTTCAAAAAATGAACGGATGGGGTCTTGTCGATCCCAGAGGATAAGGTGAATTTTATGGCGAGAGCAAACAGACAACTCAAAATTTTGGATATCATTTCAAAGCACGATGTCGACACGCAAGAAGAACTTGTCGATTACCTTCGCAGTGAAGGCTTTTCGGTGACCCAAGCCACCGTGTCGCGCGACATCAAGGAAATGGGCATCATCAAAACTCTTTCGAGCGACGGCAGACATTATAAATACACCGCACAGCAGACAAAAGAGGCAAGTGCCGCCGACAAGTTTTTGAGTATGTTCAAAAATACGGTCGTTTCCATAAAAAGCACCGGCAATCTCATTGTTCTAAAAACGGAAACGGGAAGCGCGGGTCCTGCGGCGGAACTTATCGACAAACTCTCCTATGACGAAGTTCTCGGCGTTATTGCGGGCGACAACACGATTTTCGTGGCGGTGGACTCTCTCGAACACGTCGAAACAATCCGCAGACGGCTCGAAGATTTGCTTGAAGCAAACAGACTTTATTAATCACAAATATTGCTTTTTGACATATTGTCGAAGGCGGTGAATTATGCTTTGCCAACTCTCAATCGAAAATATCGCGCTCATCGATAAACTCGAACTCGAACTCAAAAACGGTTTGAATATTCTGAGCGGCGAAACGGGCGCAGGCAAGTCGATTATCATCGACTCGCTCAATTTCGTGTTGGGCGAGCGCGCAGACAAATCCCTCATTCGTTTCGGTACAGATAAGGCGAGCGTTGAGGCGGTGTTCGAGGATTATCTCACGCCGTCCGTAAAGGAATGCCTCGAAGATTTGGGAATCGAAGCCGAAGACGTACTTATTTTGCGCAGAAAAATGAGCGCGGACGGCAAAAACGAGTGCAGAATAAACGGCAGAATTTCCACGTTGTCCTCGCTTAAGAGTTTGACGGAACTTCTTGTGGATATTCACGGTCAGCACGAGCATCAATCGCTGCTCAAAAGCGCGAATCATATCAAACTTCTCGACAAACTCGGCGAAAAGAAAATCGCGACGGTAAAGTGTGAAGTCGAAAAGGATTTTGACAATTATACATCCCTCAAAAAAGAGTTTACAAGATTCGGAAACGCAGACGAAAGAGAGAGAAAACTCGATATTTTATCCTTTCAGATTGACGAAATCGAAAAAGCGGACGTAAAAGAGGGAGAGGAAGACGAACTTCTTTCCGCTCGCAAGCGTATTCGCAATATGGAAAAAATCATATCCGCGCTCGAAGGTGCGAAAAACCTTTTGGACGGGTACGATGCGCAAAGCGTGAGCGCGTCCGTAAAGAACGCAAATTCTCTCTTGAACACCATTTCTTCATACGACGAAAACATTGCGCCTATCGTGGATAGATTGGATTCTTGCAAGGTTGAAATTACGGATATATCCGAAACTCTTTCGGATATGCTTCAAAAACTCGACTTCGATTCGCGCTCGGCAGAGCAGATTGAGCAAAGGCTCGAAGTCGTGCGCACGATTTTGCGCAAATACGGCGGAAATTACGAATCCTTGCAAAAGTTTTATGAAGAAGCGACAAAAGAAGCGCAAATGCTTTCGAATGCAACCGAAAGAGTGAACCAACTCGAAAAAGAAATTAAAATTGCCGCCGAAAAGTTGCTTGCAAGCGCGAAAAAACTCTCGCAAGAAAGACGTAAAATCGCAGATAAGTTTGAAAAAGACATCACGAAAGAACTTTGCGATTTGGGTATGGGCGGTTCGACGTTCAAAGTCGAAATCGATACGACGGACGACGTTGACCAAATATCCGCAAACGGCGCGGACAGTGTTGAGTTTTTGATTTCGCCAAACGTAGGCGAGCCGTTAAAGCCGCTTGCGAAGATAATTTCGGGCGGTGAAATGTCGAGATTTATGCTTGCGTTCAAAAACATTCTTGCGGGCGTGGATGATATCGGCACTATGGTTTTCGACGAGATAGATACCGGAATTTCGGGCAATATCTCGCAAGTCGTGTCCGAAAAGATGTGCAACATCTCGCGCGCAAGGCAGGTCATTGCCGTGACGCATATGCCGTCGCTTGCGTCTATGGCTGACAATCATTATCTCATCTCCAAGTCCACCGAAAACGGCAAGACGTTGACTCACGTCGATTTGCTCAAAGACGATACGGACGAAGTGGCAAGACTTATCGGCGGAAACGACTATTCGATATACGCCGTGCCGCACGCTAAAGAGATGAAAGCAAACGCGCAAAGATACAAAGATTCCTTGAAATAATCCGCATGTTGTCGCTTTGTTGAAATACAAACACGATAAATAACGCCGTAATACTTGTCAAAATACAATGCGCAATACGGCAGATATGTAAAAATAAAATTATAAGAAAAAAGAAGGCTCTTGCGCCTTCTTTTTTCATTTGCGAGATAGTCTGTAAGCCGAGTTCTGTCTTAAACGGTCATCTATCTACAACGTACATTTCTGTACGTTTCAAGCGATGTGGGGAGTTTGCGGGCAGCATTTCGTACTCCCGATCTTGCATCGAGTGGGGTTTACATCGCGCATTGTCGCCAAATTGCGGGTGAGCTCTTGCCTCGCCTTTCCATCCTTACCGCATACGCGGCGGTTTTTTTCTGTTGCACTGTCCTTGAAGTCGCCTTCACCGGGAGTTACCCGGCACCCTTGCCCTGTGATGCTCGGACTTTCCTCAATATTTCACGCGACCGTTCGGCTAACTCGCAATTAGATTAAAGCACAAACGGAGATATTTTGCAACCGAATTTGAAAATATGTTGATTTAGAATTACTATTTCGAGCAAAATGTGGCAATAATCGCCGTATGGCGTATGCGTTGACGATATTGGTCGTTTCGGTGTTTTTCATCGTATATATGATTTTGAAAAGGAATCCCAAAGAGGTGTATTTTCCCGTGCTTACAAACGCCGAGTTCGAGGAAAAATCCAAACTACTCGTATTCGATTTTCAATATCCCGACAAAGGAAGCGAGATTGAGGACAAAAAGTACAAAAGACATATAAAATGGCTTCTTTTCAAGTTGAAAAACAAAAAATATAAGGGGATATTCTCGACTTTTTGCGAAGATAGGCAGATTGTAGATAAGATTTGCAAAATAGATTTCGGCGCGCTTTGCGACAATCCGAGCGTAAACGGTAAACCGAGAGCGGTGGAACTTGCGAGATTCTGCCTTGCGTCTACGGGCTGGATTTTTGTTGAGGACAGATTCAGAACGCTTGCAGACGAGCATAACAGGCTCAAAACGCTGACCTTTGCAGAGATAACTACAATGAAAGAGGCTTTTTTGTATGCTATTATCGAAAAAATTTATTTTGTCCTTGAAAACTTAAATACGGTTGCAAAGGCGATGAATCTTGCAAAAAAGTACGTTAAAGACAATGGAATGGCGTTCGATAACAAAAAGTACAAGAGTTTTTCAAAATCCAAACTGTTTTTGGAACTTTGTATGCTCGAATCGAATTATCAAAAGAAGGACAAAGAGAGCCTCGACGGCGTTATCGACGGATTGTATATGACATATTCGAGACTTTGCGACAGTGCGGAATCCGTGCTTAATTTCGACTTTTCAAGATACTATACGCCCCTCGAAATATACGATAAGTTCGATTGTTTTGAAAATGCGACCGAAAATCAAAAATTCGGCTTTTTGTCGCTTGCAAGCAATTTGAGCGAAAAGGAAAATATCGACGAGTTTATGTATGCAATAAGAGTTGAAAAGTATATGCAAAGCGCGTCGGCAGGGCATAGCAAAGTGAAAAAAGTGAGTTTTTACAATAAATCGATATGTATTCTATCTCACAAAAAAGACATCGCAATGCTCGGCGCTGCATTGGGTTCGGATTTCTTTATGCGCGTATTTTTTGACAAAAAGCCAATAAAAAGCGGCGAAAGTATTTCAAAAATTGTCGATTTCGAGAATAGTTTTGAACCGATATATAAGTTCAACAATTTGAATTTCGGAATTTCTACGCTTGGCAACGTATTGCGCATATCGCCGCACTTGCCGGACAATATCGACTGTGCGGACGTTGTGTTTTCAAACGGCGGCATTCGGCACACAATGCACATAAAGCGCGGCGAAGATACGAAAATATATCTCGGAAGCACTCGAATCGAAGGAACGAAATATATTCGACTTGCAAACAAACCCCTCGATATCACGGTCATTGTGAAGAAATGATGTTGTTAAATTGCCAAAATAGCCGTTTGGGGGAACTTTTTTTGTAGGCACATAAGAATTACTTTTTTTCGACATAATTATGAGCAAATTGCAACGTTTTTTTGAATTTTTGACCGCATTTTGACAGGATTTTGGGGTGTTTTGCAGGCGTTTTGACACATTTTGTTGACTTATCATTATTATATTGTTATTATTCTTAAGATGCTTAGCGTGCGCGCACCGCGCGTGCGAAGAATTTAGGAGTTGTTATGAAAGAAAAACTGGACGCTATCAAAAACGCCGCTCTCGAAACAATCGAGAAGGCTCAAACGTCGCAAGATCTCAACGACGTCAGAGTCAAATATCTCGGCAAAAGCGGTGAAATCTCTATGCTTATGAGAGATATGGCAAACGTACCCAAAGAGGATCGTCCGATGATGGGCAAACTCGTCAACGAATTGCGCTCGGCTGTCGAAACCGTGCTCAATCAAAAGACGGAACAAGTCGAGCAGCAAGAGAAACTCGCTCGTCTCAAAGCGGAGGAAATCGACGTTACTTTGCCGTCTAATCGCGAAAATCTCGGCACTTTGCATCCTCTCACGCTCATCACGAGAGAACTTATCGATATTTTCTCGGGTATGGGATTTTCTGTCGTGGAAGGTCCTGAAATCGAAAGCGATTTGTATAATTTCCAACTTCTCAACGTACCGAAGGACCATCCCGCACGCGATATGCAGGACACGTTCTATATCAACGACAACATCGTGCTTCGCACGCAAACTTCCGCAGTTCAGGCGCGCGTTATGCAGGCAGGCGAGCCGCCTATCCGTATAATTTCGCCGGGCAAGGTGTACAGAAGCGACGACGACGCGTCGCACAGCCCGATTTTCAATCAATTCGAGGGTCTTGCAATCGACAAGCACATCACTATGGGCGATTTGCAAGGTTGCTTGCAAACGTTTGCGGAAAAACTTTTCTCCAAAGATACAAAGGTCAGACTTCGTCCGTCCTATTTTCCGTTTACGGAGCCGTCCGTCGAGGTTGACGTCACTTGCTCTATGTGTCACGGAAAGGGTTGCAGAGTCTGCAAGGGCACCGGTTGGGTGGAGATTCTCGGCGCGGGTATCGTCAATCCGCACGTCCTCGATATGTGCGGCATAGACAGCAATGTATACGGCGGCTTTGCGTTCGGATTCGGCATCGACCGTATCGCTATGATAAAATACGGCATCCCCAACATCAAAATGCTCTACGAAAACGACGTGCGTTTTCTCAAACAATTCAACTGAGGTGCGAATATGTTAGTTCCTATTTCCTGGCTCAACGATTATGTGGACATCAACGTTTCAATCCCGACTCTCGCAAAAAAACTCGTCGGAATCGGTTTTGAAGTGGAAGATATTATTTATCAAGAAAAACAAGCGACAAACGTCGTCGTCGGAAAAATCGTCAAGGTCGAAAAACATCCGAACGCCGATCGTTTGCGCGTGACTCAAATCGATATCGGTTCAAAGACCATACAAGTCGTAACCAATGTTCCCGTAGAGGGCGGCGAAACGATAGCCGTCGCGCTTGACGGCGCTCACCTTGCAGACGGTCACGACATCAAAAAAGGCGAACTTAGAGGCGTTGTCAGCGAGGGTATGCTTTGCGGTCTCGAAGAAGTCGGCGTGACCGAGGACGACGTGCAAAATCAAAAGACGGGCGACATCATTCGCTTTGCGGACGGCACGGCACTCGGTCAAAACGCGCTCAAAGCGCTCGGACACGACGATATTATCCTCGACGTGAGCGTCACGGCAAATCGCCCCGACTGCAACAGCATTTACAAAATGGCAAAAGAAGTCGCGGTCGCGCTCAACACCGATTGCAGAGAACCCGTCATCGACTATAAGGTTTGCTCTTGCGGCGCAAAAGTCACCGATATGGTCACCGTCGACGTACAAAATCAGGAACTTTGCCCCAGATATATGGCGGCAGGAGTGAAGAATATCAAGATTTTCCCGTCCTCGCAGACGATTAAATCGAGATTGAGAGCGGTGGGTATTCGTCCGATAAACAACATCGTCGACATCACCAACTACGTTCTCATCGAAATCGGTCAACCGATGCACTCGTTTGACAAGAGAGAACTTACGGGCGACAAAATCGTCGTGCGTAACGCAAAAGAGGGCGAAGTTATCGTCACTCTCGACGGAAAAGAAAACAAACTCAATCCGAGTATGCTCGTCATCTGCGACAGCGACAGACCCGTTGCGGTTGCAGGCGTTATGGGCGGCGCAAACAGCGGTATTCAAGACGACACGAACGAAGTCGTTTTCGAGGCGGCAAAGTTTGCTCGCGACAACGTGCGCCGTACCTCTCGCGCTCTCAATCTTCGCTCGGACAGTTCGGCAAGATTCGAAAAGGGCATAGATTTTGCTTCGCAGGAATACGGCATCAAACGTGCTTTGACCCTCGTGTATCAAAGCGGCTCGGGCGACATCGTAGACGGTCTTATCGATGTAAAAGTTGATTATCAATCCCTTAGAGAAATTCCTTTTACAACCAAGAAAATACAAGAGATTCTCGGCTGCAAAGTGCCTAAAAACACGCTTATTTCCATACTCGCTCGTCTCGGAATCGAGGTCAGAGAAGAGGGCAAAACTCTCGTCGCTCTCGTGAAAGAGGACAGAGAGGACATCGTCGGCGTGAACGATATCGCAGAGGAATTTATCCGCGTTTACGGATATTCACATATCAAACCGACTTTGTTCGAGTTTGCGGGACTTGCAGAGGGCGGACTTCCCGACAAAAACAAGTTTGTGAACGTCGTGAAAGATACTTTGCGCGCGTGCGGACTTATGGAAAGCGTGACTTACTCGTTCACGTCGCCCAAATTCGCAACCCTTTTGAATCTCGACCAAAACGACGAGGCAAGAAACGCAATCCGCCTCAAAAATCCGCTCGGCGAAGCGCTCAGCGTTATGCGCACCACGCTTACGCACAGTATGATTGAAACCCTCGTTTACAACGCGACCCACTTCAACAAGAGCGCAAGACTTTTCGAGGTCGCCAACGTATACTTGCCAAAGAGCCTTCCGCTTGAAGAATTGCCTAACGAAGAGTGCAGACTTTGCATCGGAGAATACGGCGACGGAGCGGATTATTTCGAACTTAAAGGCGCAATCGAGCAAGTGCTTAGAGCGTTGCATATCGACGTAAAATACGCAAGAGCAAACAAGCCGTTCTTGCACCCGGGCAGAAGCGCGGAAGTGTTCGTAGACGGAAAGAGCGTAGGATATCTTGGCGAATTGCACCCCGACGTTCAAAAGAACTACGGCGTTGACAATACGAGAATCTATGTTGCCGAAATCTCGATTGACGGCATTTTCAACGGCGAAAGCCTTGAAAAGAGCAAATGCGTTCCTTTCGGGAAATTCCCGAATATCGATCGCGACCTCGCAGTCGTGGTTGACGAAAGTGTGCTTGCACAAGATATCGTCGACGCGGTTAAAGGCGCGAAAATCAAATTCCTCACCGACGTAAAAGTGTTTGACGAATACAAGAGCGAACAAATCGGTAAAAACAAAAAGAGCGTTGCAATGAGTTTTGCGTTCTCGTCGCTCGAACGCACGCTTACCGACGACGAAATCGCCGCCGAAATGGCAAAGATTTTGTCTACGCTCAAACGCAAGGTCGGCGCAAAAATCAGATAATCGATATAAAATCGCAAATCGGCAAAAACAATTTGCTTCGTCTATTTTGGACGATAGATAACAACATCGCTTAATCGCACATCAAAACGCCGCAAATTTGCGATTGGTCGCAAGATCAAAACACCGACAAAAACGGCAAAAAATAATTGACGCTATGTTTGACCAAAAGAGTTTGAATACGCTCGAATATCCCAAAATTCTCGACAGACTTGCCTCGTTTGCGCAATCGCAAGGCGGAAAAGATAAGGCAAGGTCGCTTGTCCCGTTCGAAAAAATCGCGGACGCAAACGACGCGCTCGACGAAACGGCGGAAGCAGACAGGGTGCTTTTTGAGTATTCGCTATCGCCTAATTTCGCAGTCGACGATATAAGCGAGATTCTCGTAAAGGCAAAGAAGGGCGCAACGCTCGCAATCCCCGATATTATGAAGGTCGGAAGGTCGCTCCGCGTGTCAAGAAGGCTCAAATATGCCATCGACAAAGTTAAAGATTGCCCCATTCTTGCAGGTATGGCAATCGGACTGTTCGAGAACGAAACCCTTGAAAAAAAGATTTTCGACGCGTTTTTGAGCGAAACGGAAGTTGCCGACAACGCTTCGAACGAGTTGCGCGCGATTCGTATTCGTATTCGAAAACTCAACGATAACGTCAGAAGCAAACTTCAACTTTTCATAACTTCGCCTCAATACTCGAAATATCTTCAAGACAACATCATAACCGTGCGCGGAGATAGGTATGTCATTCCTGTAAAGAGCGACTGCAAAGGCACTATCCCGGGGCTCGTTCACGATCAATCGGCTTCGGGTTCGACGCTGTTTGTCGAGCCTATGCAAATTGTCGAACTCAACAATGAACTCAAAGTAGAACTTGTCAACGAGCAACTCGAAATCGAAAGAATTTTAAGAAATTTTTCAAATCAAATCGAATGTTGCGCGGACGGCATAACTTACAGTTACAACACTATAGTCGATATGGATATGGTGTTCGCAAAAGCGCAACTCGCAAGAGAGTATAAGGCGGTGAAGCCCGAACTCAACGAAGCGGGAATAATAAATATCCGCTCGGGCAGACATCCGCTTATCGACGGCAAAAAAGTCGTTCCCGTGTCGCTTGCTCTTCAAAAAGACGAGAAAATGTTGCTCATTACGGGTCCGAATACCGGCGGGAAAACCGTCACGCTCAAACTTGTCGGTCTGTTTACGATCATGGCAATGAGCGGATTGTTTATCCCGGCAAAGAGTGCTAATTTGTCCGTTTTCGACGGCGTATACAGCGACATCGGCGACGAGCAGAGCATAGAACAAAGTTTGTCCACGTTCTCGTCGCATATCAAGAATACGATTGGAATTTTGAACGTTATCACGTCAAAATCTCTCGTTTTGTTCGATGAACTCGGCGCAGGTACGGACCCCGGCGAAGGAGCCGCGCTTGCCGTCAGTATCGCCGAATATTTGCTAAAAGTCGGCGCAAAGGCGTTTATCACGTCGCATTTTAACGACCTCAAAGAGTTTTCGCTCGTGACAAAAGGCGTTGTTGCGGCTTCGATGGAATTTGACAGCAATACGTTCTGTCCGACATACAAACTCGTGATGGGCGCAATCGGCTCGTCAAACGCACTCGCCATTGCAAAAAAACTCGGGCTTTCGGACGAGATAATCGAAAGAGCAAAGAGCAAAATATCCGTTGAAAAACGCCAATTCGACAACGTTCTGACAGCGGCGGAAAAGACGAGAATGAAAGCCGCCGAACTCGTAAGCGAAGCCTCTATCGACAGAGAAAACGCCGCAAAAGCGTTGAAAGACGCAGAAATCGAGAAAAAACGTATCGAAGAAAAACGCGAGAAACTCGACGAAAACATACGCAAGGAAACCAAACGCCTCATCGAAAACAGCGTTGAAGAAGCAAACGACATTCTTGCGCAAATCAAGGATATTCTCAACAAACCCGAAGTCGAAGACAAAGATTTATTCGAGGCAAGAAAACTCAAAAAACAACTCGAAAATATGTCCGCAGACTATGAAAAAGAAGCGGTCGTCGAGGACGTTCCCGACGATTCGCCTTTGAAAGTCGGAGACAACGTCTTTGTCAAATCCTTGCAAAAGAGAGGCAAACTCACGTCAGTAAATCAGCGCGGCGAAGGGGTCGTTTCCTTTGGAAAACTCACGACGAAAGTCAAAAAAGACGACTATTTTAAGGTGAAGTGATATGACCGACCACTATTCGCAAACAATCGACGTCGAAGTGTCGCAAAAAAAGCATCAACTGCAATGGGCAGGGATAAGTATGATTCTCGCCTCGCTCGGATTCATACTGATTTCGGCGTTTTACAGTTGGTATTTTATATTCGGTTTTGCGGCATTGCTTGTTTCAGGCGCAGTCTGCATACACTTTTACAACAAGACCGCAAAAGAGTATACATACGAGTTTTCGCCGTCGAGATTGAAAGTTGTCGAAAAAGATGTCGTAAACAGACAAAGAGTGTATCTCGACTTGCTTTGGAAAGACGTTTTAGGCTTTGAGATAATGGGGGATATATACGATGAAAAAACCGATTTACTCTGCGCCTCGAAAGCGTACGAGAGCGGCGTATGGCAAATCGTGTTCAACGTCGAAAACGAGAAAAAAAGACTCTTGTTTGCGCCCGACGACTATCTCGTGTGC
>CAVBBF010000002.1:0-2671 GCA_963593735.1 Phascolarctobacterium succinatutens | reverse complement strand
CGTGTGCCTAATAAAAGAAATAGTAAACAAAGGCGAAAACGATAAATAACCTAACGAAACTATAAAAAATCGGCAATCTAACAACGAATATGGACAAACTGATATATCTTGACAATGCCGCAACGACGAGGATTTATCCCGAAGTTGCCCAAACGATACGCAATGAAAGCGTGGAAGATTTTTTCAATCCGTCTGCGCTTTACAAACCGTCCGTCGCATTGTCCGTCAAAATCAAAAACGCAAGAGAAAGCATAAAATCCGCACTCAAAGCGCCCGACGGCGAATTGTATTTCCTTTCGGGAGGAAGCGAAGCGGACAATACCGCTTTGTTCTGCACGAGAAAACCCAAGGGGAGCAAAATTATCGTCGGCGAGGGCGAACACGACGCGATTATAAACAGTGCGAATCAACTTGCTGGGCAAGGTTATGATGTCAGATTTGCGCCAATAAACAAAGACGGTTCAATAAACGTCGAAGAATTTGAAAAACTGCTCGACGAAAACGTTTCGCTCGTGTCGATTATGCACGTGAGCAACGAAACGGGGGCAGTGAACGACATCGCAAAACTCGTGCGGCTTACAAGAAAGCATTGTCCCAAAGCCGTTTTTCATTCGGACGGCGTGCAAGCGTTCGGAAAAATCAAAGTGAATTTACGCTCGCTCGACGTGGACTTGTACACGATTTCCGCGCACAAGATTCACGGACCGAAAGGAATCGGGGCATTGTTTGTCAAAAAAGGCGTTTCGATAAAACCTCTTATATATGGAGGCGGACAAGAAAAAGGCTTTCGTTCGGGTACGGAAAACGCGCCTGCGATAATCGGTTTTGAACAAGCAGTGAAGATTTGTCATGATAATTTCGATAACGACTATTCTAAAAAAATGCTTTTTAGAGAACAGTTGATGACAAAACTTTGCGAATCCATCGACGGAATCGTGATTGTATCGCCAAAAGAGAATTTCGCGCCGAACATACTTACGGTTGCGTTTAAGGATGTGAGAGGCGAAGTTTTGTTGCACGATATCGAGGATTTCGGTATATTGGTGGGAATCGGGTCGGCATGTTCGTCGCACCACGAATCGAGATTCAAAAATCTGCTCGGACTTGACGAGAGGCATAAGGACGGAATCATAAGATTCAGCACGTCGTATGAAAACGATATTGCGGACGTCGATTATATCGTTTCAACCATAAAAACAAGCCTTGAAAAACTCACTGCTTACAAGCGAGTTTGAATTTAAGTCCAAAAAGACTTGGATTTATAAAAATCGCTACAACTAACACTACAGAACGAATATGGAAAAAGTTATTATCATCAGATACGGGGAAATATTCCTCAAAGGCAAAAACCGCGATTATTTTGAAAGTTTGCTTATAAAGAACATAAAGCAAGCGCTTTCGGGATTGAAATTCGACTTTGCTCGCTCGCAAGGCAGATATTTCGTCGAAAACTTCGACGTTGACGACGAACTCGAGTTTGTGGACAGATTGAAAAAAGTGTTCGGCATATACTCCTTTTCGGTGGCATACAAGGTTGAAACCAAAGCAAACGAGGATTTTTGCGACGTAAGAGAGTGTATAAAGCAACTTGCAATCAAAACGCAAGAAGAAACTTTGCTCAAAACGCCGAAATTTAGAGTCACGGTCAAGCGCGCCGACAAACGCATACCGCTTGCCTCATACGAAATTGCGGCAAAACTCGGCGGCGTGGTGCTTGCAAACACCTCGTTTAAGGTGGATTTGAAAGAATTTGACTACGATTTCTTGGTGGATATGCGAGAAAACGGCTATTCGTTTGTGTATAGCGACGTAATTCAAGGCGCAGGCGGACTTCCCGTCGGTTGCTCGAGCAAAGGACTTATGTTGCTTTCGGGCGGTATCGATTCGCCGGTTGCGGCTTATATGATGGCAAAGCGTGGTATGAAACTTTGCGCAATCCATTTTTGTTCGCCGCCGTACACGTCCGAAAAAGCCAAAGAAAAAGTGGTTGAACTTCGCAATATCGTCGAAAAATATGCAACAGACGTTAAACTTTTTATCGTTCCGTTCACCGAAATTCAAATGGAAATTCACAGAGTTTGTCCTGCGGAATTTATGATAACCATTATGCGCCGATTTATGATGCGCATTGCCTCGATTGTCGCAAAGCAAGCGGAATGCAGGGCGTTGATAACGGGCGAAAGCCTCGGACAAGTCGCTTCGCAGACCGTCGAGAGTATGACTTCGACGGAAGATTGCGCAAGTTTGCCCATTTTTAGACCCCTCATTGCGTTCGACAAAGAAGAAACAATGAATCTTGCACGCAAGATCGGCACTTACGAAACATCTATTGAACCGTTTGAGGATTGCTGCACGATATTCTTGCCGAAAAATCCCGTAATTCATCCCAAACTCGAAAAGGTTAGAGAAGCGGAAAAGGCAATGGATATCGACGGTTTGGTTGCAAAAGCCGTAGAAGGAATCGAGATTCTTTGAGTTTTTCGATAATATCACGTCATTTTCTGTTGACTTTTCGCAATATATTGCGTATATTTATATCGTAAGCGATGCCCTCGTCTGCGGAATTAACCCCGTTTTGGGCATTGTTTCTTTTTTGTTGACTTATTTAAATTATGTCATATAATGTATTCAAGCGGCACCCACACCTTCGGAATAAGCCCCGATATGGGAG
>CAVBBF010000001.1:0-100502 GCA_963593735.1 Phascolarctobacterium succinatutens | reverse complement strand
ACTGAAAGACGTTCCCAAAGCCATAGAGTGGTATGAAAAGGGATTGAGCCTTGGCGAATACTCGCTTAATTTCGATTTGGCTTACGTTTATCTCAACGACAGATTCGTGCCGCACGACTACAAAAAAGGTTTGGCGTATCTTTTTGACGGCGTAAAACACAATGACCCCGAAAGTTTGTATTTATACGCTCGCATTTACGAGGAAGGCTTGTACGGAATAGAACCCGACGAGAAAACGTACGTAAAATATCTCAAAAAGGCGGCGGCACTCGAACAGGACGACGCTTTGCTCGATTTGGGATACTACTATTACAATAAAGGCAAATATGACGACGCGCTCGATTGTTTTGCGCAGTGCGATTTGGATTACGTCGGCGTGTACTGGTGTATTGCGACCATTTACGAAAACGAAAAACAAGATTATCAAAATGCGCTGTTATATTATCGAATGGCGGCGGAAACGGACTTCCCCGACGCACTCGAAAGGCTGGCGGAAGCGTATCTCGGCGACGAACTCGGACTCGAAAGGGACGAGGCAACCGCTCTCAAACTGTTCAAAAAAGCCGCAAAACTCGGCAACGCCGCCGCGCAATACAATCTCGGTATGGCGTATGCGTGCGGATATTACGGCGTGACGCCCGACAAAGACAAGGCGGTATTTTGGCTCAAAAAGAGCGCGAAAGGCGAAAATCCTATGGCGTGCGTGCAAATGGGACTTTACAACCTCTACACCGTCAAAACGGATAAGGCGTGCAAGAAAGCGTTTGAGTATTTCCAAAACGCGTACTATCTCGGCGAGGAAGAAGCGGTGATAAATCTCGGACTTTGCTATCTGCAAGGCAAAGGCGTGGAAAGAAACCCGAAAGAAGCGGTAAAGTGCTTTAAGGAAGCGGTGAAAAGGACAAATTCGGGCGTTGCGTACTACAATCTCGGTTTGTGCTACGAAAACGGATTCGGCGTGAGAAAGGACTGCAAAAAAGCAATCGAAGCGTACGGCAAAGCGGTTGAAAACGGCGAGAGCGCAGGAATTGTCGCAATCAAGAATCTTTACCTCAAAACGAACGGAAGCACAGAGAAAAAAGACTAAAAAAGAGATTATAATAATCGACGTAGAGCAATGGGTTGAAGATTGCTTTGCAAAGAACGATTGTTTCAGCATTTGGGGAATGTGAAAAACAAACGATGTTATAACGAAAAAGCGTGCTTTTCGCACGCATTTTGCATTGTTTTTTATGGTATTTTTACCGTTTTTTTGCTTGATTATCTGTTGAGAATCATATTTCTGATGTCCGCAACCGTGACTTTGATACGCGGATTCGACTTGATTTCCTCGCTGATTTTGTCGCGAGCGTGGATAACCGTCGTGTGATCTCTTCCCCCGAACAACTCGCCGATTTGCACGAGCGGCATTGGCAACAATTCGGTTATAAGATAGATTGCGATCATTCTCGGTTCGACGATGTTTTTGGTTTTCTTTTTGGATATGATGTCCGCAGACGAAATTTTGAAGTATTTGCAAACCGCGTCCACGATTCCGCTTGCGTCGATTGTGTCGTTCTTTTCCTCGATAAATCCGCCGATTGCCTCTTTTGCAACGTCTATAGTGCAAACCGAACTGTTGGTGAGAGAACTGTAAAAAATCACGCGGTTGAGCAAGCCTTCCATCTCTCTGATGTTGGACGGTGCGATTTCGGCAATGAACTCGGCAACGTCGTCTTTAAGCACGAATTTTGATTGAGCGGCTTTGTTTTTGAGGATTGCCACTCTTGTTTCGGTGTCGGGAACTTGAATGTCTACGGTGAGTCCGCAACCGAAGCGCGTGCGAAGTCTGTCCGAAAGCGTCGTGAGGTCTTTCGGCGCGCGGTCGGACGTCAAAATAATCTGCTTGTTGTCTTGATAAAGGTCGTTGAAAATGTGGAAAAACGCCTCTTGCGTCGCTTCCTTGCCTATCAAAAACTGCACGTCGTCCACCATAAGCACGTCGCAAGAGCGGTATTTTTCTCTGAACTTGTTGTTTTCCTCGTTGGACTTGTTGCGTATCACGTTGATAAGTTCGCTCACCAGTGCTTCCGCACTGACGTAAAGAACGGTTACGTTCTTTTTGTACTTGAAAAGATAGTTGCCTATCGCGTGCAAAAGGTGAGTTTTGCCAAGACCTACGCCCGAGTAAATGAACAACGGATTGAAAGTCGTGCCGGGGTTTTCGGCAATGGTTTTGCAAGCGGCGAGTGCGTATGAGTTGGATTTGCCCTCGACGAAGTTTTCAAACGTGTACTTCTCTTGGAACGGGCATTTCTTCTTGCCTTTTTCTTCGGGGGTAAAGTTGGTGACGAAGCCTTGATCTTCGATGAAGACCGTTTGTTTGTTCAGATATTCCGCCTTTTTATCGGGGGTGATAATAATAACGTCGGTGATTTGAGGATTGCGAGAAGACACAACCTCTTTGATTGCGTCGCGATACCTCGAATCTATGGTCTTTTTTGCGTTTGCGGAAATGGTCGCAAGCACGATTGCGTTGTCTACAAAGCACACCGGCTCTAATTTGTCAATCCACACCTCGAAACTTATCGCTTGTATGGAAATGGACAAATCGTTTTTTGCGTCTTCCCAAAATTCTTCTATATTAATCATAAAAACGATTATACCAAAATCGAAAACTTTTTCAAGCAAAAAATCCGAAAAGAAAACTTAAACACAAGATGTTGAAAAAAAATCCCGCTCGGGTTATACTTGTTGTGTATGAAAATTCTTTCGCTGGAACTGAAAAATTTCAGAAATTATCCCTACGCCCTCGTTGACTTCGACGAGGGATTGAACGTCCTTTTCGGAAAAAACGCCAGCGGAAAAACTAATATGCTCGAAAGCGTGTATCTTTGCTCGGTTTTTCATTCCCCTCGCACAACAAAAGACAAGGAAATGATTTTGCTCGGACAAAGCAAGGCGCAAGTGAAACTCAACATCGAAAAGAGATTCAGAAAACACACGATTTGCTTGCAAATCGACGAGCAAGGCAAAAAGAAAGTCGCTGTGGACGGCATACCAGTAAATCGCGCGGGCGAACTACTCGGCATACTCGGCGTGGTGTTCTTTTCCCCCGACGAAATGAAACTCGTCAAAGAATCGCCGTCCGAAAGACGTCGCTTTTTGGACGTTGGGCTTTCTCAACAGCAAAAGGCGTACTTCCTCGCCCTTCAACGCTACAACAAAACCCTCAAACAAAAAAATAATCTTCTCAAAGAATACAGGTTCAATCCGAACGTGGACGATATGCTCGACGTGTGGGATACGGGGCTTGCAAAGGAAGGTGCGATCATCATAGAAAAACGTATGGAGTATATCGCCACCCTCAACGACGCTGCGGGAAAATTTCATAGCGCGTTGAGCAGCGAAAAGGAAACGCTCACCCTCTCTTACGAAAGCGGCTCGAAAACCGACGTGCAAAAGGATTTGCAAGAGGAACTTTACAAAGCCATAGTTGCGGCAAGACAAAAGGATAAGGAACTCGGATTCAGCACGGTAGGTCCGCACCGCGACGATATAAAAATCGAGATAAACGGCAAAGACAGCCGCAAGTTTGCCTCGCAAGGACAGCAACGCACCATTGCGCTTGCAATGAAACTCGGCGAAGTTGTAATCTACAAAAACGAGATAGGTGAACCGCCCGTACTGCTTCTCGACGACGTGCTTTCCGAACTCGACAACACGCGCCAGACGTTGCTTTTGGAAATGACAAAAGGTTTTCAAACGATACTCACTTGCACCGAATACACGTTGCCGAATAAGGCAAAGAAGATAAGAATAAACGAGGGAACGGTAATTGAAAATTAATAATTAATAATGAATAATTAATAATTGAGGAAGGCGAAGCCTTAATCCCATTACTCAAACGGCGTTGCAATCGCAAAAATCGTCGCTAAGGCAACGGCAACACGCAAATGTGCGTCTCGCCGAGAGCCTTGCTCGATTTATTGCGTTACTACCGCGCAGAGAATTTGTGCTATCCGTTCAAGCACGGGTAAAAAATCCTGTCGCAGTTTCGCCAAATTATCTGCTTGGTGAATGCGCACTCCGTGCGCAAGCGTGGGAATCCCATAAATAGAAATGAATCTATTTTGGACGATTGACAAAAACCGCACTTGTTCTCGCAATCACTAACCGCGCACCATTGCTCAAACGGCGTTGCGGTGGAAGCAACAAACAATGTTTATTGCAAAGCACCGCACTTGTTCTCGCAATCACTAACCGCGCAAGCCCTCTTTGCTCTCCCGAATAAGACGGACAAAGAATCCTGCCACAATTTCGCGCGAGTGCTTGCTTGGTGAAAGCGTGCATTGCACGCATATGGAAAACGGAAGTTTTGAATCTTCCATATGTCATTCTGAGGGAACAAAGTGACCGTGAGAATCCAGCGTAGCGAAATGCGGCTTCGCCTTGATTCCTACGTCTCAACGATGTTGCTCCTTTGAATGACAAGCGGAAAAACTGCTTTCAAATATTCCGCAACTGCGTCGCAGACGCAATTTCACTTGCGCCGTGCGCAATTTTCACTGTGACAAACGTCACAATTTCACGCACACTTCGTGTGCATATCGCTGTGCCGCAGGCACACCTCGTCATTCTGAGGGAACAAAGTGACCGTGAGAATCAAGCGTAGCGAAATGCGGCTGTCGCCTTGATTCCTACGTCGCAACGATGTTGCTCCTCTGAATGACAATCGGAAAACAGATTTGAGTATTCTGCGCGAGTGCTTGCTTGGTGAGGGCGTGCTGCGCACGCAAGAGGAAAATTTGAACGGCGCGCGACGCGTCAAACAACACATTCGGTGAATGTGTTGTAACCAAAGCGAACGAGGCGGATTGCCTCGCAAACGCCGAAGTCAAAACATCTGAGGAAGGGGGAAGTTTTATTTAGAGTATGTGACGATTTTCCTTATAGAGGAAGATTGTTTTTAATAAAAAACCAAAACAGGGCTTTATAGCAACAAAATACGCACTTTAAGTGCGCGTTTTGCTATTTTTCGGGTGTGGGCAAAGCCCACCCGCAATTATTAATTATTCATTATTAATTATTAATTAATCTCAAAGTTTGTCGTTATACTTCAAGATTTGCACGAGGGCGTAGATTCTGTCAAGGTCGTCCTTGTTGAAATAATCGATTGTAATTCTGCCCTTTTGGTCGTTGCCGACAAGTTTGACTTTCGTTGCGAAAATGCGTTTCATATCGCCCACAAACTCTTTGAGTTCGAGAGGCAACGCTTTTGTATCTCTCGGTCCTGACGGAATGGCTTTTCTCGTGAAGTACAGACGGACGCGGTTTTCGAGGTCGCGCACGGAAAGTTTGTTATCGCACGCTTGGTTTGCGAGCGTCACGAGATAGTCTTTATCGTCTATGGAGATGAGAGTTCTTGCATGGCCGGGGGAAAGTTTGCCCTCTCTCACGAGCGCGGTCACTTCGTCGGGAAGTTGCAAGAGGCGAAGCGTGTTGGTGACGTACGGACGCGATTTGCCGATGCGAACAGCCACTTCCTCTTGGGTGAGTCCGTGATTGTCCATAAGTTCGCGCATACCCTCTGCCGCTTCGATTGCGTTGAGGTCCTCGCGATGCAAGTTTTCGATGAGCGAAATTTCTTGGATTTGTTGTGGCGTGAATTCGCGTATGATGGCAGGCACTTTTTTGAGACCTGCAAGCAAACTCGCTCTGAAACGACGCTCGCCCGCGATGATAAGGTATCTGCCGCCGTCCGTCTTCACCAAAAGCAAGGGTTGCAATACGCCGTAAGTTGCAATGGACGTTGCCATCTCTCTCAAACTGTCCTCGTCAAACGTTTTTCTCGGCTGATTCGGGTTGCGGTCGATGAGCGTAATGTCAATTTCCTGTGCCTGGATGTCATCGGAAATATCGACTTTGACGTTTTCTTCATTATCGTTGAAAAGAGCATTGAAACCTTTTGTTCCGAGGCCGCTTTTTGTGTTTGCCATAATTCACTCCTTAAATTTCGATATATATTCTTTTGCAAGTTTTTCGTATGCGATTGCGCCGCTGCACCGACGGTCGAACTCGATTATCGACTGTCCGAAACTCGGCGATTCGGCAAGGCGTACGTTTTGAGGTATAACCGTTTCAAAAACCTTGTCTTTGAACGTTTCCCTCACGTTCTGCTCGACTTCCCTCGAAAGTTTGGTCTGTTTGAACATCGTGAGAAGGATTCCGTAAAGCCGCAAACTCTCGTTCGAGTGCTTTTTGACGAGCCTCACGGTGTTGAGCAGTTGATTGAGCCCTTCGAGCGCGAAGTATTCGCATTGAAGGGGCACGATAACGCCGTCGGACGCGCTCAGAGCGTTTATAAGCGTCAAATTTATGCTCGGAGCGCAATCTATGAACACGAAGTCGTATTTGTCTTTCACGGGGTCGAGAGCCGTTTTGAGGACGTAATCCCGATTCTTTGCGTTTGCGATTTCCAGTTCCGCGCCGGCAAGGTCGCGCGAAGACGGGATGAAATCCGCATATCTGCCCTTTCTCACGCAAGAGGTTGCGTCGCCTTCGAGCAGAGCGTCGTATATCGAATTTTCGATTTTTTTGTCGAAGACCCCCATCGCGCTTGTCGCATTGGCTTGCGGGTCGAAGTCAACGAGCAAAGTTTTGTATCCCAAAGAGGCAACGAAGCAAGCGAGATTCACGCACGAAGTCGTCTTGCCCACGCCCCCTTTCTGATTGGAAAACGATACGACTTGCGCCATAAAATTAATATAGCATACAATGAAAAATTTTTCAACGACGTTTCACAAATAGTTTCACATAAAATATTTTTTGACAAAAAAGTACGGTAGTTAACGTTAAAAACAAGCGCAAATTGCGCCCGATTTTATGTGATTTTCATATGTATCGCTCATATATGATTTTTATACGTGTTGTTTTTTGCGATTCGTATTTCCGCTGCAAGTTTCGAAAATCGCCTTACAGCGGTTTTTTCTTTATAACGCCGTATTGACGAGGATATTGTTTCGGGGTGGGCGCGGTCTTTTCGAAGACCAAAAGCGCGCGCTTTTCACCGTTTGCCAAAGCGAGAGATTTGGTTTCGATATGCTTTGCGTTGAGCGTTTTTTCGGCGTTTTTGGAGGTTTCGAGTTCGCTTTCGTCGGTTTTGTAGGCGATAAATTTGCCGCCGACTTTCAAAAACGGCATTGCAAGTTCCAAAAGTATACGCAACGACGACACCGCTCTTGCCGTGACGTAATCGAACGTGCCGAACAATTCCTTTTTGTCCTCTGCCCTCGCGCTTATCGTTTTTAGGTTGTTTATGCCGAGAGATTTTGCCGCAGACGAAAGGAACTTCATTTTTTTGGCGGTGGAATCGAGCGCGGTGACGGACACGTCCTTTCTTGCAATCGCTATGGGCATACTCGGAAAGCCTGCGCCTGCGCCGATGTCGAGAAGTTTTGCGCCGCTCGTCAAAAGCGACGCGCCTGCAAGCGAGTCTTGTATATGCTTCACCGCAAAATCCTTATCTTCGGTGATTGCGGTGAGATTGAACGCCTTGTTGCTCTCGACGACCGCCTCTTGATAGCCGCACAGTTTTTCGAGTTGCGACGGGGTGAGGTCTACGCCGATTTGCTTTGCGCATTCGCTGAGATATGCATTGTCCATAAAAAACCTCTTTTTCTCAATATATCATTTTTTCTGCGGATTTTCAACGATATAACGCCGTTTTTCAAAAGCGCGGCAAAACAATAAAATAACAATAAAATTTCAATAGTTTTTGCAAATATTGAACTTGCGGGAAAAACGTGCTAAAATATATAAAATAAATTTTTTGAGGCGCAGTATGAGAATTGCAATCATAACGGCTATGGCGGAAGAAACTCTGCCAATCTTCAAGAAACTCGGCAACGTCGTGGCGCAAAACACCATATCGGGCGTTGCGATAAGCCAAATCGAATACGACGGCGATACGATATACCTCGCAACGTCGGGCGTGGGCGAAATAAAAGCGGCACTTGCCGTTCAACTTCTCGTCGACTTGTTCGACGTGGAAGCGGTGCTAAACTTCGGTTTCGTCGGCGCGATAAACAAGAATCTCGAACTTTGCGAACTGGTCGTTCCGAGGCGCGTCGTACACTATCAATTCGACGTCACGGGCGTTGATACGGATAGAAACGTCGGGCAGTACAGCGGTATGCGCGACAACTATTTCTATCTTGACGAAAGCCTGATTCAAAACACCCTTGCAAACATCGGCAAACAAATGAAACTGGTCACCGTCGCAAGCGGCGACGTGTTTGTGACGAGCAGCGAGGATAAACATCGCCTTGCAAAAGAGTTCGGCGCGGATATTTGCGAAATGGAACTTGCAGGCATAGCGATTGCGTGCGAGAGAAACAATATCCCGCTTTTCTCGGTCAAAGTGGTGAGCGACAAAGCGGACGAGAGCGCAAACGTGAGTTTCCTCTCTATCGTGGAAAAAGGCGTTGCGGGATATGAGAAGATTCTTCCCGAAATCCTCAAAGCGGTCAAGGACGGCGCAACAGCGCTTCCGCCCGTCAAGCACGAAAAAGCGTAATCTCGCAAGATTGTAAAAGCAACCGCGCGATAACAAAATCGCGCTATAAACGGCGCAAAGATATGACGGACAGAATAAAGCCGATTAGACATTTTGTGTAGTCGGCTTTATCCCAAAATACCGCACTAAATACAGCCATTCGATAAAAGATATAATAGTTTACTTGTAAACTATTATATCTTTTTGTATATTATGACGGGTTTAAGCGGATATATTGCGGAATACAAGTTATAGTGATTGTTTGGGATAATAAGAGAAATAAATTATTTTGAGCGTGCGCGTATATGGATATAAATACTTTGCAGTCGATTATTACACCACGCATTAGTATTTGATTTTATAGATATTGCGGTTTTAGTTTTCTGCAATAAAAGAATTTAGAATTGTAAAAAAGCAAATAATTAGTATTGACGAGCAAGCAAATTATTATTTCAAGTTGAACGGACAAATATATTACGCAATCGCAAAATATCGCAATGGCATAATTCTATTGATATATGGCGATGTGATATACAACGACTTCCGCCCTATATGCTTCGGGCGTATTATGACGATTTTATAAATATATGAGTTGTCTGTTTTGAAAATCTTGAAGGTGATATGTTTAATTGGTAACAATAATTAACGGTGTGGTTTTTATTATAATTGTTTCACGTGTAACGTATAGAAAATAAAAAACTGCTTTTCTATTTCTTAGTATGAAAGCGGAAAGATGTTTGTGGCGGTTGTGTCGGAAAACGATTTGTTTTTGTGCGTTTAAAAACAATAAGATACCCTAATGAAAGTCTATCGAAAAAATACCCGAAAATGCGGCGGATTTATCGAGGTGAAACGACAGGGTTTACAGAAGTCTGCCGTTGTCGTTCCATTCGCCGTACATAACGCCCTTTTTGGTGTTCTCGATAAATTTGTTTAACCGAGCGGCAAAAACGTCGGGTTGATTTTTTTTGATTTGTATGGTGTCTGTGCGCACTCTCTTGTATAAAGACGGAAAGTTTTGAAAGTTTGTCCAAACGTCGACGTCGGATTGCAACGCCGCAAGAATTTCTTTGTCGATTACGAAACCATCGTCTGACATATCCGGCAAAACCGCTCGTCCGCTGTCGGTCATACGCCCTAATCGTTCCATTCTGCGACAGCGTTCTTTGTTAAGTTCTGACCATTTGCTGTTTTTACTGCGCGGCGTAAAGCGTTGGATTGTAGTTCCGTCGTCGAGTTTTTTCGTAGTGCTGTCAATCCAACCGAAACACATCGCTTCTTCAACCGCATCGATATACCAAAACGTGTCGCTCCCGATTGGGCGACCTCGCTTAACTACGAGCCAACATTCCTTTTCGGTTGAGTGGTTGTTTTCAAGCCACAATCTGAATTCGTCACGATTTCTTACGTTTAGTAGGTTGGAATACGTCATTATTTCTTATATTAGTTTGGATTAATTTTGTTTTCTTGCCGAGCAAATTATCGCAAGTTTTATTTGCGATTCGTTGCCATGTGATAATACTAACACGAAATCAAATTATAATCAACGGTTGTGGCGATCATACGCAATTTTCTATAATTGTTTCACGTGTAACAATCAGAAAAATGCGGCTACAATGCCACTAAACAGTAGTGAAAGAGCGGTTTTGCAATTTTAGAAAATTTCGCGAATGTGGATAACCGTAATACAATGTTGGAACAACCAAACGGCAATGTCTGATGTGGTTGTTGTATGATGTTAAGGGGCGGATGTGATGTTGCGGATGTGGTGTTGCGGACACGATGGTATTTCGATGGTTCGAGTGGTGATATAGGAGTTGTGAGTGCGGTGTAAACTTTCGATATGGTGTGATATTTCGGTGTTTGCATATGATAATTTGAGGGAAAAACAGGACGGGAAATGCCGATTTTTACGAGCGATTTTAGGGTATAAACGGTGGTTTTTAATGAATGGAATTCGAGCGAAACAGCGGTGTCGATGGGCTGTGATAAACATTAAAAATTATATGTTTCACGTGGAACGGTTTGATTTTTGGCATCCGTTTCACGTGAAACGAAAACCGCGAAAAACCCACTAAATAGTGGGATTTTTGCACGCTTTTTGGTCGATTTTGGGAATTTACGACCTTTCACCTTGTAAAATTTTACAGAAAAAATTTTGCTCTTTCACCCGAATTTTCGACAGTGTTTTGTTTCTCAATTTTTCTATAAAAATTTGGCTGTTTCACAATTATTCTATGTTTTTGAATGTACTGTGAAAATTCCTACTTTTTGGTGCGGCTTTTTGTGTGCTTTGACGTGTGGTTTTCCTATGTGTTATATGTTGTTTGCGTGCGTGTGTATATGCGAAAAATGCTAAAACACAGGTCGATTTGCTGCTTGTGGGAGTTAAGCAGTTGTTTATTGGCGTTGAATTATGGTTTGCGTTTTCTATTTCGGGCGACTGAGGCGGTACGTTTTAGCGATATATGATGTTTTGTTTTGCGGTGTGTGGCGATACATTTCGACGAAGTACGCTTATCGTGCGTTCGAGCAAGGATATTACACCCGAAAACACCTCTGTTTAGTGGTGTTTCACGTCGAACAAAGTTTCCACATATAAACATATCCACATCGAAATTCGACGGCGTTAAATTTAACTGATAGAAAATTTTGCTGTAAAACGGTTTACAAGTATATCATATGGGCAAAATTAACGCTTCGCCGCTTAGCATTGCGCCGCATTTGCGAAGCGTTTGTTTTACGCGATAATTTGCATATAGGTTGCAACGAGGAACAGTATAGGCCCTACAAGCACGAATACGTGGAATAAACAATGGACGTAGCGTTTATGCACTCCGAACACCGCCGCGCCGAGCAGACAAGACACGAGCCCTGCAAGATAGACGAAACTCGTTGCCGCTGAAATGCCTTTGGGCGAGAAATACGCCGTGAAGAACGCCGCAAACATCAATCCCCCGATGACGAATGTGGATGCGACGGACACCTTTCGGAATATGTCGAAGCGATATAGGCACAGCGCAAAGATTGTTATTGCGATTGCAAAGGACACGCCGAACGCGACGTAGCCGTAAACATTGCCGTACATAAGGCAGGTTGCGGTGGCACAAGCAATGACGTTGAGGTTGACGGCAGGAAAGTCGAGAGTGCGCCACATCAGTTTTTTGCGCATATCCGACACGCCGTGATATGTTGCCGACACACAGAACTCGATTGCTATCAAAAGACAGGACAGCACCGCCGATGCGTATGCTGCGGGCGTGGTGGCTTTAAGAAGCATAAAAATCATAAAGACGAGAGCCGCCACCGCTCCGAGCGCATGGGAAGCGGAATGGAAAAGTTCCTCTTTTGGCGTGTAGTACACGAGCCCGTTGTCCTTGTAGATTTGTTTGAGTTCGTCGGTGTTGGACGGCGTTTTCAAAGATTCTCTTACATTCATATTCCATATAGTAAATCAAAAACGCCTCGAGGGCAAGCGATATAACGTCGTCAAACCGCATAAAATCGCGAATTAAACAGGTTGCGTGAGGTTGCCCCATAAGAATCCGAAAGCCGAAAATGACGCATTTTGGCCCCTCTGCCGCAAAAAGTTGACAAAAACCCTTGATATTTTGTTTATAACTTGTTATAATATTTTTACTTATTATTATTGAAATAATAATATATTACTTACTGAAATATATTTTATGTAGGAGGAAAAATGGCAGAAGAAGTCAAACACAGTTACGATGCCGGCGACATTCAGGTTCTCGAAGGTCTCGACCCTGTCAGAAAACGTCCCGGTATGTATATCGGTTCGACGGACGTGAGAGGTTTGCACCATCTCGTGACGGAAGTCGTTGACAACTCAATCGACGAAGCGCTCGCAGGCTACTGCACGCACATCGTTGTGGAAATTCTCTCTGACGGAGCGATTCGCGTTACGGACAACGGCAGAGGCATTCCTACAGGCATGATCGAAAAAGAAGGCAAATCCGCAGTCGAGGTAGTTTTGACCAAACTTCACGCGGGCGGAAAATTCGGCAGCGGCGGCTACAAGATATCCGGCGGTTTGCACGGCGTGGGCGTATCCTGCGTCAACGCGCTCAGCGAATGGCTTGTCGCAGAGGTCAGACAAAACGGCAAACTTTACCGCATTCGTTTCAACCGCGGTATTGCCGAAAGACCTTTGGCGGTCGTTGGCGACGCGACGGACACGGGCACGACGATAACATTCTATCCCGACGCGGAAATCTTCGAAACGCTCGAATTCAACTACGACACGATGAAAACTCGTCTTCGCGAACTTGCATACCTCAACAAAGGGCTCACCATCGAACTTGCCGACGAGCGTATTCAGCCCGAACGCAGAGAGGTGTTCCGCTATGACGGCGGCATTGTGTCTTTTGTCGAGGAGATGAACAAGACCAAAGAAACCATATTCCCCGAAGTCATTTACTTTGACGAAAAGTACGTCGACAGCGAAATCGAAGTCGCAATGCAGTACAACGACAGTTATTCGGACACGATTTTGGCGTTTGCAAACAACATCAACACCGAAGAAGGCGGCACGCACCTTGACGGCTTCAAAGCCTCGTTGACGAAGATTATCAACGATTACGGCTCCAAGTCGGGAATCCTCAAAGGCAGCGAAAAATTGAGCGGTGAGGACGTTAGAGAAGGTCTTACGGCTGTTATTTCCGTTAAACTTGCAGAACCTCAATTCGAAGGACAAACCAAAACCAAACTCGGCAACAGCAGTATGCGCCAAGCGGTGGCAAAGGGCGTTACGGAAGGTTTCGGAACGTATCTCGAAGAACATCCCAGAGAAGCCAAAGAACTTGTGCTTAAAACCATTACGGCGCAAAGAGCGAGAGAGGCGGCGCGTATGGCGCGCGAGAGCGCAAGAAGAAAGAGCGCGCTCGAAAGCACCACGCTTCCCGGCAAACTTGCCGACTGCACCGACAAAGACCCCAAAAATTGCGAAATATATCTTGTCGAGGGCGACTCGGCAGGCGGAAGCGCAAAGCAAGGTCGCGACAGACGTTTCCAAGCCATTCTTCCTTTGAGAGGCAAGATTCTCAACGTCGAAAAAGCCGCGTTGCACAGAGTTCTCGAAAACGAGGAAATCAAGGCGATGATAACCGCGTTCGGTTGCGGTATCAATGCAGAATACGACGAGAGCAAACTTCGCTACAATCGTATCATTTGTATGACCGACGCCGATGTGGACGGCAGCCACATTCGTATTTTGATGCTCACGTTCCTATTCCGCTTTATGCGTCCGCTCATCGAAAACGGTCACGTCTATATCGCGTTGCCGCCTCTTTACAAGATTTCAAAGGGCAAGCAAGAGCAATACTTCTACGACGACGAGAGCCTCGAAGCGTATTATAACGAGTTCGGCAGAAAGAGCGGCGAACTTCAACGCTACAAAGGTCTCGGCGAAATGAACCCCGAACAACTTTGGGAAACCACAATGGATCCGCAAAAACGCACGCTTTTGAAAGTTACGATGGACGACGCGATCGAGGCAGACAGGCTCTTTTCCATACTTATGGGCGAGCAACCCGAACTTCGCCGCGAATTTATCGAGCAGAACGCGAAACTCGTGACGGATCTCGACGTATAAGGAGGCAGTTATGGCGAACATAAGAGATGACCAAAACAACGAATATATTCAACATATAGCCAACTCGACCGTCAAGGACGTGGAAATAAACGGCGAACTTAAAAAATCCTTTATCGCATATGCGATGGCGGTCAACGTATCACGAGCAATCCCCGACGTAAGAGACGGTTTGAAACCTGTTCACAGACGTATTCTTTACGCTATGAGCGAACTCGGTCTGACCCCCGACAAGCCCTATCGTAAGTGCGCTATGGTCGTGGGCGAAGTGCTCGGCAAATACCATCCCCACGGCGACAGTTCGGTGTACGACGCATTGGTGCGTTTGGCGCAAGACTTTTCCATTCGCTGTCCGCTTGTAGACGGTCACGGCAACTTCGGCTCGATTGACGGAGATCCGCCGGCGGCATATCGTTACACGGAGGCTCGTCTTTCCAAAATCGCGCTCGAAATGATCCGCGACATCGACAAAAAGACGGTTGACTTCTATCCCAACTTCGACGACACGCGCGAACAACCCGTCGTGTTGCCCTCAAGATTCCCCAACTTGCTCGTAAACGGCTCGGACGGTATCGCGGTCGGTATGGCAACGTCCATTCCGCCTCACAATCTCGGCGAGGTTATAGACGCTTCTGTCGCGCTCCTGAACAATCCCGAAATCACCGTCGACGAACTTATGGAATACATCCCCGCGCCGGACTTCCCGACGGGAGCGCTCGTTTTGGGCAGACACTCCATCAAACAAGCGTATCGCACGGGTAGAGGCGCGTGCGTGCTTCGCGCAAAGGCGGAAATCGAGGAAATGGCAAACGGCAAGAGCCGTATCGTCGTGACCGAGATTCCCTACCAAGTCAACAAGGCGAAACTCATCGAAAACATCGCAGACCAAGTCAAAGACAAACGCCTCGAAGGTATCAGCGATTTGAGAGAGGAAACGGACAGACACGGCATGCGTATCGTCATCGAACTCAAAAAGGACGTCAACGCGCAAGTCCTTCTCAACCAACTCTACAAGCAAACGCAGATGCAAACGACGTTCAGTATGATTATGCTCGCGCTCGTAGACGGCGTACCTCGCGTTCTCAACCTCAAAGAGATATTGGAATGCTACGTCGCTCACCAAAAGGACGTAATCGTGCGCAGAACGCGTTTCGACCTCGAAAAAGCGCAAGAAAGACAACATATTTTGCTCGGTTTGCATATCGCGCTCGAAAATATCGACGCCATCGTCGAACTTTTGAAGAAATCGCGCGATAGACAAGACGCTATCGCAAAACTCATTGAGAACTACGGTCTTAGCGACAAACAGGCGGCGGCAATCCTCGATATGCGTTTGCAACGCTTGACGGGTCTCGAAGTGGAAAAAATCAACGCCGAACTCGAAGACCTCGACAAGCAAATCGCCTACTTCAACACGGTGCTTTCAAGCGACGAGGAAGTCAAGAACATCATCGTCAAGGAAATGAGCGAAATCAAGGCGCAATACAACACGCCGAGAATGAGCGAACTCACCTATGATTACGGCGACATCGACATCGAGGATCTCATCGAAAAAGAGGACGTTGTCATCTCCATGACTCACGGCGGTTATATCAAACGTATGCCCGTTTCCGAGTATAAGGCTCAACACAGAGGCGGCATGGGTATTACGGCGCACAAGGCGAAGGACGAGGACTTCGTGGAAAGAATATTCACCTCGAATACGCACGAGAGAATCATGTTCTTCACCAACAGAGGCAAAGTGTTCACCCTCAAAGCGTACGAGATTCCCGAAGCCACTCGCAACGCGCGCGGCAGGGCGGCGGTAAACCTCTTGCAACTCGAACAAGGCGAGAAGATTCAGGCATTCTTGCAAATGCCCGAAGAGAGAGCGGACAAATTCCTTATGCTCGCAACAAAGAAAGGTCTTATCAAAAAAACGCCTCTCGAAGAATACGATTCAATCAAGCGTAACGGCAAGATAGCAATCAAGTTCAACGATGACGACGAACTTATCGGCGCGGTTATCACAACCGGCAACGACGAGATTTTGGTTGCGTCCAGCCAAGGTATGAGCATCCACTTCAACGAGAACGACGTGCGCCCCGTAGGCAGAACGGCAATGGGTGTCAAGGCGATGAACATTTCGGGCGATACGACCCTCGTGGCGTTCGACGTGGTACACCCCGGCGACGAAATCCTCACCGTAACGTCCAACGGCTACGGCAAGCGTTCGAGCATTGACGATTATCCCATTCAAAACAGAGCGGGCAAGGGCGTCAAGGCAGGCACGTTCAACGACAAGACGGGTTCTCTTGTAAGCCTCAAAGTCATCCCCGCCGACACCGACGTTATGATGATCACCGACAGCGGCGTAATCATCAGAGTTCAAGCGGACGAAATCAGCAAGATAGGCAGAGCGACGCAAGGCGTGCGCATTATGAAACTTAAAGACGACAAGTTCAAAGTTATGGCAATCGCACTCACGCCGCACGAAGACGAGGAAGAAGAAGTCGAATACGACGAGGACGGCAACGTCATCGTTAAGGAAGAGGGCGCAAGCGAACAAGTTCAGGCGCAAGAATCCGCAGAAACGACCGAAACGACGGAATCGACCGAAAATAGCGAAAACTAACGTTTATAATTGCAAAAACGAGGAGTAAACCCTCGTTTTTGCTTAATGGGTGATAATTATGGAAGAAAGAAAATGGTTCAAAGAGATGTCCGTTTATCAGATTTGGCCGCGCTCTTTTTGCGACGGTAACAACGACGGAATAGGCGACCTTAAAGGCGTGCTTTCAAAACTCGAATACATAAAGAGCCTCGGAAGCGACGCGATTTGGTTCTCGCCCTTGTACGTTTCGCCGCAAGCGGACTACGGCTACGACATCGCCGATTACAAGAATATCAATCCCGAATACGGCACGCTCGACGAGTTCAAGCAAGTGCTCGAAAAGGCACACGCGCTCGGTATGCGCGTGATTATGGACTTGGTTATCAACCACACGTCCGACCAACACGACTGGTTCAAAAAGAGTTGCGCCAAAGTCGAGCCGTACACCGACTTTTACATTTGGCGCAAGGGCAGAGGCAAGGACGGAAAGAAAGTCCCCAACAACTGGATGTCCACTTTCCCAGGGTCTGCGTGGGAATACAACGAGCAAAGAGGCGAGTTCTATCTTCACCTCTACGCCAAAGAACAGCCCGACCTCAATCACGACAATCCGAAAGTCAGAGAGGCTGTCAAAGACGTTATGAGATTCTGGCTGGATATGGGCGTTGACGGGTTCCGCGAGGACGTCATCACTCAAATCAGCAAGGTTGAAGGTCTGCCAAACGGCAACTGGCTTATGCCTGCCTCGAGGGGTATGGAACACTACAACAACGGTCCGCATATCCACGAATATTTGCAAGAATATCGCAAGGTTATCGAGCAGTACGACGCGTTCCAAGTGGGCGAAGCGCCGCTTATGAACACCAAAACCGCGCTCACCTACGTCAACGAAAACAAAAAAGAACTGGATATGATGATTTCTTTCCAACATATGAACGCGGACTGCATAATCATCGAGTGGGTGCATACGCCGTTCAATCTGCCCAAACTCAAAAAGACGTTCAACGAGTGGCAAACCAAACTCTACCACAGAGCGTGGAACGCAAACTACCTCGAAAACCACGACCACGCGCGTATCATTTCGAGATACGGCAGCGAGGAATACAGAGTGGAAAGCGGCAAGGCGCTTTGCATGGCGTACACGTTCCTTTCGGGCACGCACTTCGTCTATCAAGGACAAGAAATCGGTATGACCGCGCTTTACTTCGACAAATATCCTAAGGGAAGCGACCCGTGGGCGCAATTCAAGGACGTTTCGACGTTCTGCGTGCGCGACCTTATGAGAAAGTTCGGTTTCAGCGACAAGCACATTCTCAAAGTCGCACACACCGCCGCTCGCGATTGCGCTCGTACGCCGGTGCAATGGAACGGAAATAAAAACGCGGGCTTCTCGACCGTAGAGCCGTGGTACACCGTCAACCCGAATTATCCCGAAGTCAACGTCGAAAAGGCTATGCAGGACGAAAATTCCATTTGGTATTTTTACCAAAAGGCAATGGCTCTTCGCAAAGAGTACAAGGATGCGGCGGTTTACGGCGAGTTTAAGTTGTATTTGCCAAACGACAGACAACTTTTCGTCTACGACAAGATTGCAGAGGACGGCAAGAGCAAACTCACCGTCGTCATCAACCTCAGCAAAAAGCCCGTCAAAGCCTCGCGCGTCAAGAAGTATATTCCGAGCGGCGCAACCGAGATTCTCTCTGTGTACGACGAGCAGTTCGGCGATACGCTCAAACCCTACGCAGGCAAAGTTTTCTACACGCCGCTTGCAAAATAAAACCGTCTACAAAACAAAATAAACCGTTTGAAAAACAAGTTTATAAAACAAAAATTGCAACAAACAGAAAAAGAGCCTCGCGTTTGCAAGGCTCTTTTTATAATGATTGGCAATATTCAATACTGAGATATGCAGTCTTCGTCGTCCTCGTTTTCGCTCGGCAATATGCGGCGGTAAGGGGCGGTGTCGTACTTCGAGGAATGAGGAAGGGGAATATGCGCCGCAATCATCGCTTTTTTGAGCGCGAACGTGAAGGGCAATCCCAAAACGATACAAGTTATGATTTGCGAGGCGAGTATCTCGAACATCGCGATATAGTAGATTGCGGACGCGTCGTTAAGCACGAATATGAGTGGAACGAGAAGCGAGTTGGCAATTATAGGCGGCAGCGTCGCAAGGATGGGGCGGCGGCGCAAAAGGTACGTTCCCACCGCGCCGATAAGCGTTGCAAGCGTGCCTAAAACCATATCGAATACACCGAACGGCGAGAAGAAAAAGTTGGTGAAAAAACAACCTATCGCAAGCCCCGGAATCGCTTCGGGGAAGATGATGGGAAGCAATACGAGAATTTCGGATATGCGGAATTGCACCGGACCGAACGCTATTGCGCTGAATGCTACGGACAAGGCAAAGTACAAAGCGGCAATCACAGCCGCTCTTGCCATATAAACAAGAGATTTTTTCAAAATACACCTCGGTTTTTTTTATTGATGGGTATTGCCGACACCATCGAAAGTATGTTATCATAACCAAAAAGAAAACGCAATCGAAAAACATCGCTCGAAAACATTTTATCGTATGTTTTGACTTTGTTTTGAAAATCCGCATATAATAGACTTCGAGAGGAAAAAACCATGCACAGATTCGACGAATTATCTTGCCTGAACACTGCGCTCAACTCGGGCGCATTTCTTTGTTCGGGCGACAACGTTATGACGATAAGTTGGGGAACGGTCGGCGTTATGTGGGGCAAGAAGGTCTTTGTCGCGCCGGTGAGAGAAAGCCGTTTCACAAAAGAGTTTATCGACAAACTCGCAACGTTTACGGTGAGCGTTCCAAGGCAAGGCGAAATGCTTTCCGCAATCAGATTTTGCGGCACGAAAAGCGGTCGCGAATACGACAAGTGGGCGGAATGTTCGCTTGAAAAAGTCAATGCAAAAAGAGTTGACGGCTACGTCGTGGGCGGCTGTCAAAGGTACTTCGAGTGCAAGGTCATAGGCGTTGTGCCTATGGCGAATATGGACTTGAAAGACGTTGAAAAATGGTATCCGCAAAAGGATTTGCATACGTTTTATTTTGGTGAAATAGTAGAGGAATACTGATGAAAATTTGGGCAAAAGTTATGAAGGGCGACAAGATTTTGCGCGACGTGATTTACGAGAGCGAACTTTCGCTCACGCCGTCGAACTTCCAAAAGATGTTGCAAGAAATATCCTACAAAGTGGATGTTGCAACCCCAGTGACCCTTCCCGCGCACTTCAAGCATTTTGAAAGATTCAACCGCGTGAAATACCTTCCGCGCGACTTTATCGAGGAAGTGGATTACACCTCTTTCGTGCTTGAAAGAGTGATTGAAAAACCCAAGCCGAAACAATTTTACGTTTGATTTTCGGTAACGCAAATTGCTGATAAATTAACACAAAAATGCACTTTATTTTATCAAAACGCACGCATAAAGCGTGCGTTTTGTGTGTTGGTGCAAAAATTTACTTTTCGAGAATATAAGCGGATGTTTGACTTATACTATGTGAAACGGAGGCTTTATGGCAGTTGGAATCGTAAGAAGAATAGACGAACTCGGTCGAATCGTAATCCCCAAAGAAATGCGAAAGACAATGCGACTTCAAGTCGGCGACGAAATGGAAATATCCGCAAACGACGAGGGCTTGACTCTCAAAAGATACAGCGGTTTTCAAAGCGTTTTGCCCTCTTGCAAAGCGATTGTCAAGGCGCTTGCAGAGGCAAAGGACTGCGACGCGGTTGCGGTGAGCGCAAACGAAGTTGTCGTTGCCGAAGGCAAAAACAAAAAACAATTTCAAGGCGCGAAAATCTCCGACTTACTCTCAAACAGAATAAGAAGGCGAAGGGAAGAAACGCTGGACAAGTCGGCACTCTCAAACGCGTTCGACAATGTGGACTGTCCCCACGATTGCGCCATCGTTCAACCCGTCGTTGCGGGCGGCGATCTCGTGGGCGCGATTATGCTTATCAAAGACGAATCTCCAAAAGAATCCGACAAGGATTATTTGCGCTTTTGCGCCGATCTTATTTCGGCGGCGTTGACGGAATGAGAAAGACCGAAAAGACCAAAAAGCGCATGTTTTCGGGCGCGGCGGTTTTGCTCGTCGGCAGCGTCGTTGCAAAAATGCTCGGCGCGCTATATCGCATTCCGCTCACCAACATTCTCGGCGCGGAAGGTATGGGGATGTACCAACTCGTCTTTCCCGTATACGCGTTGTTTATGGTGCTTGCGACGGCAGGAATTCCCACGTCGCTTTCTCGCACCGTTGCCGAAAAACGCGCGCTCGGTGAAAACGTCAAAAAATATTTCACAGTCGCGATGTGCGCGCTTTTAGTTTTGGGTCTAGCGTTCGGCTTGCTTATGGGCGCGCTTTCCGACGTGCTTGCCAAAAGACAGGGCAACGCCGACACACGCTTCGGATTTCTGATTATCGCGCCGGCGATAACTTTCGTGTGCGTAATATCGGGATTTAGAGGCTATTTTCAAGGGCAGATGTATATGCTTCCCACCGCGCTTTCAAATGTCGTCGAGCAAGTCGTCAAACTCGCCGTCGGAATAGGCGCGTCGTATGCGCTTGCAAAAAGAGGTGTGATATACTCGGTATGCGGCGCGCTTTTGGGCGTGACCGTAAGCGAGATAGTAACGGCGGTATATATGGGCGCAACCTATCTTGTCCGCTCAAAGAAGGAAAAGAGAGGGAGGCTTGCGCAGGTTGCATTGCAAGTGTGCGATTTGAAATCGGGCAGTGAAAACTACGCTTTGCAAGGAGAAACGAGTGCGCAAGGCGGCAAAAATCGAAATAATGCCGACAACGGCTTTGCAAAGAGAGCGAGAATCGAAAAAGTGTCGAGAGTCGAACTCAAAGGAATGCTCAGAATTGCGCTGCCCATTGCGGCGGTTGCCGCGCTTATGCCGCTTGCAAACTTTTTCGACAGCATAATCATCGTCAATATACTCAAAGCATTCGGACTTAAGCAGAGCGTCGCGACGGCTCAATACGGCATAATATCCGGCCCTGTCAACTCGCTGATAAATATGCCCGTCGTTGCGATTATGTCGCTTGCGGTAGCGGTTGTTCCGTCGGTGTCTGCGTCGAGAGCAACGAGAGATATCGACGGCGTTATGCTCAAAAGCAGTCTTTGCGTGCGACTTGCCTATCTTTTGGGCATACCGTTTGCGTTTTATCTTGCCGTATTTGCAAGAAACGTCATCGGCGCGCTCTATCCCACGCTTTCCGAGCAAAACACGATAGTCGCGGTAAACGTGCTTCGCATAACCGCGGCAAACGTCGTGTTTTTGTCGGTTATGCAGATATACGTTTCCCTTTTGCAAGCGGTGGACAAGACGAAATGCGCCGTTTTCAGCCTTATCGCGGGCATAATCGTCAAAATCGTGCTGGATGTAGTTCTCACAATGTATATCGGAATAAACGGCGCGGCAATCGCCTCGCTCGCGCTTCCCGTCGTCGCATATTTTTGCACTCTCATATCCTATTACAAAATATGCGGACTTCGACTTGAAAAAAACGTTGGTCTAAATCTGCTTTCGGGTGTTATAATGGCACTGTGCGGAATCTCTGTAGGCTCGTTTATCAAAAACGATATCGCCTCGCTCGCGGTCGGATTTGCGGTCTGCGCGGCGGTGTATGTCTGGCTTGCGTTCCTATTCAACCTCGTCGGCAAAGACGACATTCCGCATCTTCCGCTCAAAAAATTGCTTTGGGCGTTGCATAGGACAATCAGATTTTGGGAGTACAACAATGAAACTCGATGACGTTCTCAAAGGCTCGTATCAGCGTTACATAGCCGCAGATTTTTTGTCTACGGTTTTTTTCAACAAGCGCATACCGCTTGTGGTTGACGGTATCGACAAAGACAACGCCGAAAAGGTCAAGGCGAAACTTTTTGACGTATACGGTGAGGTCGAACTCGCCGTAGAAAAGGACGGCGAGGACAAAACGATTTGCACGTCCGAAATAAAGGGCGACGAGGACACGATAATCGCGCCGCCCGTATCGCTCGTCGATTGCAAGAGATTCGATTTTTCGGATTTAGAACAGATTATGCACAAACTTCGCGCCGACGACGGTTGCGAGTGGGATAGGGCGCAAACGCACGAGAGCATACGCATAAACCTTATCGAAGAAGCCTACGAACTTGTCGACGCAATCGACCAAAAGGACGTTGCGGCGATGAAAGAGGAATGTGGCGACGTGCTTATGCAAGCGGTGTTCCACGCCGAGATAGCGCAAAAAGAGGGCGAGTTCAGTTATATGGACGTAATCACGGGACTTTGCAGAAAACTCATCGACCGTCACACGCATATATTCGGAAGCAATCACGCCTCAAATGCCGACGAAGCGCTCGTATTCTGGGAAGCGGCGAAGAAGAAAGAAAAACACTACAAATCCGCTTCCGACCAAATGGACAGAGTACCCAAAAACTTCCCCGCGTTGCTCTATGCCGAGAAGATACAAAAGTATGCCAAAAAGGTTGGTTTTGATTGGGACGACGTGAGCGGCGCATATCAAAAAATTGCCGAAGAAACCGAGGAACTCAAAAACGCCGACGACGCGCACAGAATAGAAGAAGGCGGCGATTTGCTCTTTGCCGTCGTCAACGCATTGCGCTTTTTGAAGGTCGAACCCGAACTTGCTTTGCGCGAGGCGAACAAGAAATTTATGCGCAGATTTTCCGCCGTCGAGAGCGAAGTCAAGGCAAGCGGCAGAGAGATGAAAGACTGCACGCTCGACGAACTCGACGCGATTTGGAACAAGGTCAAAGAGCGCGAAAAACAAGAAAACTAAAACGCATAATATCAAAAAAATAAAACGCACATAATCTGCACAAAATTGCAAAACAAAGCGTTTACGCATTGATTTTGCACGGATAAACACCGCATTATGCAACTTAAAATAGGCGACGTACAACTTGAAAGCAACATCGTGTTTGCACCCATAGCCGGCTTTTCCGAAGTCGGTTTTCGCCATATGTGCGCAAAGTACGGCGCAGGACTTACATGCACCGAACTCGTCAGCGCAAAAGGACTTTGCTACGGAAACAAGGGTACGCAAGAGTTGCTTGCAAGAGAGGATTTTTCCTCGCCTTGCGCCGTGCAACTTTTCGGAAGCGACCCCGAATTTATGTACAAAGCCGCAAAGGACGAACGCCTTGCAAGGTTTGAAATCGTGGATATAAATATGGGTTGCCCCGTAAAGAAAGTGTTCAACAACGGCGACGGAAGCGCACTTATGAAAAATCCCGATTTGATAACCGAAATCGTGCAGGCGGTCAAAGAGGGGGCAAAACGTCCCGTCACCGTCAAAATGCGCGCGGGCGTTGAATCGGGCAAACCCGTTGCTGTGGAATGCGCACTTGCCGCTCAAAAGGGCGGCGCAAGCGCGGTGTGCGTTCACCCTCGATACAGAGAGCAGTTTTACAGCGGCGAAGCCGACCACTCGATAACCAAAGCCGTCAAGGAAGCGCTCGATATACCCGTCATAGCGAACGGAGATATAACCGACCGTCAAAGTCTTGCCAAAGTGCGCGACCTTACGGGCGCGGACGGATTTATGATAGGCAGAGGCGCGCTCGGCAGACCTTGGATTTTTTCTGAGCTTAACGGCGGCGACGGCACTCACGATACAAAAACCGATATCTACGAGCATATCGCCGTGCTTGGCAAGTATATGTGCGATTTCACCGTCGCAAACATTATGAAACTTCAACTTTGCTACTACGCAAAAGGCGGTCGCGACGCAAAGGCGGTCAGAGTGGAAATTGGCAAGGCAAAGAGCATAGACGATATAATTGCAATTGTTGAGAAGTATTTTTCGTGACAAAACTTGTTTTTGCAGAGAATCCGCTTTCCTTTTATAAACGGAAATAGCGGCGGCGCAATATTTTGAAATTGATTTTCAATCGCATATATGGTAGAGTAAGAGTATGAACACACAGAAGTTTGACGTTATAATCATAGGCGGCGGCGCAGGCGGCTTGTTCTTGGCAAGCCAACTTTCGCCTATGCTCAAAGTCGCCATTTTGGAAAGCAACGACCGCGTGGGCAAAAAATTGCTTGCGACGGGCAATGGCAAGTGCAATCTCACCAACCTCGATATGAACATCGTGCAATACAACAAACCGAGTTTCGTCGAGAGTTTTCTCGACCGATTCGACGCGCACGACACCATAGCGACGTTTGAAAAGGCAGGACTTATCACCAAAGTCGTCGACAAGCGCGTTTATCCGTACAGCGAAAGCGCGGCAACCGTACTCGACGTATTGCGCCGAGCGGTAGAGCGCAACCATACGCAGATTTTCACGTCGCATTTTGCAAACTTCATAGAACAATTCAACGACGTGTTCAACGTAAGCGGAGTTGTCAAAAACGACGACAAACCCAATCAAGCGTTTTGCTATTGTGCGGCGAACGTAGTGCTCGCAACCGGCTCGCCCGCAACGTTCGGCAAGGACAGTACGTCACTTTTCACATCGCTCGGACACACAGTGCGCCCGATGACACCATCCCTCGTTCCCATAAAAACCGACAAAGAGCCGCTTAAAGGTTTGCAAGGCGTAAGGGTCAAGGCTGGCGTGCGCATAGGCTATCGTTACGAAACGGGCGAAGTGCTTTTCAAAGATTTCGGCGTGAGCGGAATCGCGGCGTTCAACCTCTCGAGTGAGATTGCAAGGGGCAGAGCCAAAATCGGAGATATGCTCACCGTTGACTTTATGCCCGAATATTCGAAAGCGGAAGTCGAGGACATTTTGACAAAGCGCAACAACAATTATACCGTCGGCGAATTGCTTTTGGGCACGTTCCACAGCAGAGTGCAAGAGCGGATAATTTGGGCGGCGGGTTGCGATGCGACCGACTCTGCGCAAGGCAAAATCGGCGCGCTTGCAAACGCGATAAAAAACTACAAATTCACCATAGAAGGTCTTGGCGACGCATCGCTTGCGCAGGCGATGTCGGGCGGTTTGAACGTCAAAGAATTTGACGACGACCTTATGTCGCTCAAAGCCAAAAATGCATACGCAATAGGCGAGGCTCTCGACGTTGACGGCGACTCGGGCGGCTACAATTTGCAATGGGCTTTTTCAAGCGCAAAGGCAGTGGCAACCGCGATTATGAAAAACAATTTGTAACCGAATCGACTGTTTACATATACAAAAACAACACATAAAGAGGTGTTTATGGAATATAATCAAACAAATGAAACAACGAATACCGTTCAAATAGAGATGTCGGACGGCGGCAAAATCATCGTCGAATTCGATGAAAAATCTGCGCCGCTCACCGTAAAGAATTTTCAAAAACTCGTTGCGCAACGCTTCTACGACGGGCTTATTTTTCATAGAGTAATTTCGGGATTTATGATTCAAGGCGGCGACCCGCAAGGTACGGGTATGGGCGGCAGTAAGGAAACCGTAAAAGGCGAGTTCCGCGCCAACGGCATCAACAATCCCATCTCGCACGAAAGAGGCGTCATCTCTATGGCGCGTTCGCAATTCTACAATTCCGCGTCCTCTCAATTTTTCATTTGTCACGCCGACGCAAAGTTTCTCGACGGGCAGTATGCCGCATTCGGCAAAGTCGTCGAAGGTATGGATGTCGTTGACCGCATAGCGAGTGTGCCGACGAATAGGGCGGATAGGCCTATGGTGGAGCAGCGCATATCTTCGGTCACGTTCGTAAAACCTCGCTATTGAGCGAATAACTGTGTCAGAGGCATCCGCCTGTCAACTTATTTACGCACCGTAAATTAGGGTTGCCATTCGGATGCCTCTTTCTTGTTCTTCATCTCAATATCGAGGTTTGTATGTTCTTCCTCTACAAGAGCGTAGCGGCGCATACTCTAAATAGAAGTACCCCCTCTTTCCCTCTCGGGTATTTCTCCCACCACTCAGTTAGGGGCATTTCTCTACACAAGTAGTCGTCGTTCGCGGGGGAGACAGACGGCACTCGCATAGATAGGGGCATTTCACTTATTATGCCACTTCGCCTGCGTGGCGGCTTCGCAACGGAATGCCACGCATTCTCGTACAAATCATCCAGCTCGACGCTCATATGCGAGCCGCTTTGCGGCTCGTGGTTCGTCTTCGAAAGAGCAAAGTAGTAGTATAAGAACACCTTGAACGAGTGTTCGTTAAAAAGTCCGCTCTGCAAGTTCGCGGACGGCGGTTTCATCTCGTCTTCGAAGTTGCACATTTCGTGTAAGAGTAGTCTTCGAATAAGTTTTCGTTTCGGGTGAGGGCAGAGCACTCCCTCAATTATTAATTATTCATTATTAATTATTAATTTAATTTTCATATTTACTTTTTCCGTTTCTTCCTATAAAATATACAAGTGTACGGATTCCGTGCAAATGCGTATAGGGGGTAATTATGAAGAAAGTTTGGACCATTTTTATCGTCGTGGCGTTGGTTGCGCTCACCGCCGTGTCTTTTGCGGCTTGCAACGAAAAGCCCGATGATTCGAATTCCGCAGACGGAAAACTCAATATCGTGTTTTTGGGCGATTCCATTGCGGAAGCGTTGATAGGATCGTCGCCGGTGAGCGAGCGTGACAACTACGGATATTATGCCATTGTCGGCAAAACCAACGATTACAATTACTACAACCATTCTATGTCGGGGCATCTCACATCCGGCAATATGATGGACAAGTCGGGAGAGGGATTGCTCGAAGTTATATCGAGACCCACCGAAACGGCAACGCTCATTCGTACGCACATCGTCGAGGCGGACGTTATACATATTTCAATTCTCGGCAACAACATTTTGCAATATAGTTTGGGGTCTATGATGCTCGAGATGGCGGACGAACTCGCAGGAATCGAGGCGGGCAGTGAAAACAGTTGGTATCAATCCTGCTTCGACCGCGAAACCGACGAGGCAACGAGGAATGGACTCAAAGAGTATTACGCCGACGACAAATCCCTTTTCGATTATCTGCACGATGGCGGCACGCTCGAGAACGTGCGCCCGTCCATATGGTCGGGCGACGGCGAAACAATAAGTTTCGGCGATCGCTCGGACGGTAAAAATCCGAATATGGCTGACCCCCAATTTAATTTTCCGCCCACATATCAAAACATCGTAGATATCGTTGCCAAACTTCGCGAACTCAATCCGACGGCAAAGATAATTTTCCAAAAGGTTTACAATCCCGTTTACGAAGGCACGACCCTTCTCTCCAAGTGGGAGTATAAGGCTCTTGCCGAAAAAGGCTATGACACAATCGCAAAGGTGAGAGACCTCGCAGGCGAACTTCTCACACGCCATCTCAACGGTATGCTTGACGAGTACAATCAAAAACATCCCGACAGCAAGGTTTACACCCTCGACATCCAAAAGGCGTTTGACGACATCACCAAAACCGATGTCAAAGACGACGTTGTGGACTTGTCCGCAAAAAGTCTCGGCAGATCGCTTCTATTCGAGGACTTCACGCATCCGTCCAATTTCGGACACGCGGTCATTGCAGAAGAAACTCAAAAATTGCTCGAACAACTCGGCATAGCGGGCAGCGACGCTCTTGCCAAGTACAAGGCGATCAAGTGTGACCAACTCGATAGAATATATTCGGGCGTTCAAGGTTTCGATCTTCAAGCCGCAAAAGACGCAGTGAACGGCGCGGCCACCTACTACGCAACCACGAGAGCGTATTTCGACAAGACGAACGGGTACGTTCCCGTCAACTATTGATAAGGGGGAAGAAACGATGAAAAAATCCGTTATTAGAATTTTCACGATAGCAATCGCGCTCGTTTTGCTTTCCTCTTGTCTGTTCGCACTCTGCGCCTGCAACGAAAAAACCGACGATTCGGTTTTTGCTCAAAACACTCGCTTCGACGTTGATTACGACAACCTCAATATGATGGGGATGAACAAAAAACTCCTCGAACTTATCGTCAAAGCGGCAATCGACACCGACAACACTTATTTCGAGTTCAAAACCGACGGAACCATGCATATGCAAATCCAAACCAAAGCGGGATTGTTCAAAAACATAACAGGACTGCTCAATTATTTTGGAGTTGACCTCTCGACCGCGCTTTCGGGTTTTGACATAAAAACAAGCGTCGATTATTATGTCGAACCTATGTTCCCCGGCTTCACGCAAAAACTCAAAGACAGCGATTTGCAGGGTGCGCTTGGACTTATCAAACACAGTCTCGGCTTCAACATCGACGGTCTCGACCTTCAAAACGAAAAAGTCAAAGCGGCACTTAAATATGTCGGTGAAAACATGGCTCTTCCTGCCGATCTTCTCGATGCCATACCTCAGGACACCGTCCTTCGTCTCACTCTCGACACGCAATACGCCCTCCGCGACTTGACCGCTTCCGACGACACGCACTTTAGAGCCATTTATCTTGGCTACAAAGTCAAGGACAATCCTCAAACTGCGCCCTTTGGTGTCTTCACATTGACCGAAAACGATACGATGGGGGCTTTGTCGATTGAGTTTATGAACATCCACCTTGCCATCAAACAGCCTGTGTGAGCAAACAACTGCGTCAACGCTCCTTTGCTATCAATTCACGTACGCCTAAGTACGTTAGGATTGCTATCAAAGGGGCGTTTTCGTGTTCTTTATCTCACACAGACTGTTTGATGAAGTCAATAAGGAATCGCGAATAACTGCGGCAGAGACACCCGCCTGTCAACTCATTTACGATTTAGTAAATTAGGGTTGTCATGCAAGGGGTGCTTTCGCGTTATGCATCGATTTAGCACTGCTTGTCAAACGCCGAGCGAATCGCAAAGGGGCGTTTTCGTGTTCTTTATCTCACACAGTCTGTTTTGTAAACGATATGTGTATATTCGAAGACGGAACGCGAGCCGCAACGGCGGCGAGAAAAGCGAGCGTCGAAGCTCGACGATTAGTACCGTCCGACTGTGCCGTTTGGGTGCGTAGCTGGCACACAAAGGACGGTGGCACGGCTTTCAGCCGATTTGTATTGCCAACAGCCCGTCTGCCGTTCGTTGCGCGCAACGAACTAGCGATTGCTACGAAGTCAATCGCGTCAGTGTTGCCCCACGCGAAGCGGACACCGTGGGTTCCCTCAAAGTATGCAGAGGGGGAACGGCGGTGGGGGAAACACGTGAGGAAGGGGGAAGCTTTAATTAAGTTTGCGATTGTTTGTTAATCTATTGTTCGTTCCTTCGTTTCTGTGTTACAATAATCTCATCAAACAGAAAATAAATTTTTATATAGGAGCAAATATGATTATCACAAACGATATTAAATACGTCGGCGTAAACGACAATGGTATTGATTTGTTCGAGGGGCAATACGTCGTTCCCAACGGCATGGCGTACAATTCCTACGTCGTTTTCGACGACAAAATCACCGTTTTCGACAGCGTTGACGCGCATTTCGGCAAAGAGTGGCTTGCAAACGTTCAAAGCGTGCTTGACGGCAAAAAGCCCGATTATCTCGTCGTACAACACATGGAGCCCGACCATTCGGCAAACATCGTCGAGTTTATGACGGCATATCCGAGCGCGACGATTGTTTCCTCTCAAAAGGCGTTTGCAATGATGCAAAACTATTTCGGCACGTCATTTGAGGAAAGAAGGATAGTCGTCGGCGACGGCTCGACGCTTGTGACGGGCAGACACGAGTTTCAATTCGTCACCGCGCCTATGGTGCATTGGCCCGAAGTTATAATGACATACGACAAGACGGACAAAGTTTTCTTTTCCGCAGACGCGTTCGGCAAGTTCGGCGCGTTGGATGTCGAGGATGAGGACTGGGCGTGCGAGGCGAGAAGATATTATTTCGGCATAGTCGGCAAATACGGCGCGCAAGTGCAAAGCCTCTTCAAAAAGATTGCGGGACTTGACATAAAAATCATTTGTCCGCTTCACGGACCGGTGCTTACAGACAATCTCGGATATTATCTCAATCTCTACATCGTTTGGTCAACGTACGGCGTTGAAAGCGAAGGCGTGTTCGTTGCATACGCTTCCGTCTACGGGCACACCGAAAAAGCGGCGAAATTGCTTGCAGAGCAACTCGAAGAAAAGGGCGTAAAAGCCACTGTTTCCGACCTCGCTCGCAGCGACTGGGCAGAGAATGTCGAAGACGCGTTCCGCTACGGCAAACTCGTGCTTGCCGCCCCCACTTACAACGGCGACGTGTTCCCCGTTATGAGAGAATTTATCCTTCATCTCACCGAGCGCAATTTCCAAAATCGCACGGTTGCGTTCATTGAAAACGGCTCGTGGGCACCTCTTGCGACAAAGGTTATGAAGGGTATGCTCGAAGGATGCAAAACCCTCACGTTTGCGCAAACCGAAGTCAAAATTCTCTCCTCTATGAGCGAAGAAAACATAGCGCAAATTAAAAATCTCGCCGACGAACTGGCAAAATAAGTCTTTCGAAAAACGCCGTTCCGGCGGCTCGAAAACGACATAAAAACATTCAAAAAAACCGCGTTTTTTATCAAAAAATCGCGGTTTTTTCAATCGAATTTATACGAAAAACGGATAGATACTCACCGCTGTTCCGAGCAAAAGAGTGTATACGATAAAGCCTGTCATAGAGTGTTTTTCGATGAGTTTAAGGAAGAATTTTATTGCGGCAAGTCCCGACAAAAACGCGGCGACCACGCCCACGACAACGGCTGAAGCAGAGATTGAAAGAGTTGCTTTTCCCGTGATTAAATCGAGGCTTTCGTAAAGAGCAGAGCCTATAATTATCGGAATTGACAGCAGAAAAGAAAAGGTTGTTGCCGCCTTTTTGTCAACGGCTTGAAGGGTCAGCGCGGATATCGTAGCGCCGCTTCTCGACACACCGGGTAAAACCGCGATACCTTGCAAAACGCCTGTTAATATACTCGTTTTGGGTGTAAGAAGTGTCGATTTTGTCGGTTTGAAGTTTTCGCCGAGATACAAAAGCACGGCGGTCAACACAAAACCGCAACCCAAAAGTTTGCCGTCGAGAAGGGACGGCGCAAGCAGTTTGAAAACGAATGCGAGCGCAACGGTGGGCAGGCACGCAAGCACGACGTAGCCGTCGATTTTGCCTGCGGACAGTCCGCCGAAAACGGTTTGGATTTCGAGATTGCCGCATTGCGATTTTTTCTTTTTCGAAAAAGGAAAAAGCAAAAGCGGAATCCAAGTTTTGCGCAAAGCGATAAGCACGGCAAAAAGCGTGCCGATGTGCAACATTATGTTGAAGAACAAGTTTTCTTGTCCTATTCCGAATTTTTCCAAAATCAACAGATGTCCCGACGACGATATCGGCAGAAACTCGCTCAACCCTTGCGCCAAACCGAGCGCCAACGCTTCCCATATTTCCATATTGTTTTTACTCCTTGTTTTCGTTTTCCCTTTACACGATTTGTATTTTCGTCTATACTAAAATATTGTATTAAAGAAATTCGCACGCGAGAACGTGCAAGAGGTAGAAATATGAAACTCGGTGTCGTAGGTTTGCCAAACGTGGGCAAGAGTACGCTTTTCAACGCAATCACAAAGGCGGGCGCGCAAGCGGCGAATTATCCGTTCTGCACGATCGAGCCTAACGTAGGTGTTGTTGCCGTTCCCGACGAAAGACTCGAAAAACTTGCCGCTCTTTACGACAGCAAAAAAATCACCCCGACTTCGCTTGAATTCGTGGATATCGCGGGTCTTGTCAAGGGCGCAAGCAAAGGCGAAGGACTCGGCAACAAATTTCTTTCGCATATAAGGGAAGTGGACGCAATCGTACACGTTGTTCGCTGTTTCGACGACGCGAACATAACGCACGTCGACGGTTCGGTCAATCCGCAAAGAGACATCGAAACAATCAATTTCGAACTTATTTTTGCCGATATGGAAACCCTCGAACGCCGTATGGCTTCGGCGCAAGTCAAGGTGAAAGCGGACAAAAAATATCAAGAGGACATCGACCGCCTCGTTGTTATGCAAAAGTGGCTCGAAAGCGGCAAGCCCCTTCGCAATCTCGATATGGACGAGGACTTCAAACGCTTTGTTGACGAGCAATTTTTGCTCACGTCCAAACCCGTCATCTACGTTGCAAACACCGACGAAGCGGGCATAAACGGTAATGCGTATACCGAGGAAGTCGAGAGTATCGCCAAAGAGGAAAACACCGAAGCAATCGTGCTTTGCGCCAAACTCGAAGAAGATTTGAGCGAACTTTCCGACGACGACCGCGCAATGTTTATGGAAGATTACGGGCTTAAAGAGAGCGGACTCGACCGCCTCGTCAAAGCGTCTTACAAACTTTTGGGGCTCATCAGTTATCTCACCGCCGGTGAAAAAGAAACGCGTGCTTGGACCATCGTCAAAGGCACCAAAGCCCCCCAAGCCGCCGGCAAAATTCACAGCGACTTCGAGCGCGGTTTCATTCGTGCCGAAATTGTCGATTATCAAACCCTTCTCGAATGCGGCTCCTTCAACGTCGCCAAAGAGCGCGGCAAAGTACGCAGCGAGGGGAAGGATTATGTGATGCAGGATAATGATGTGGTTTTGTTCCGCATCAACGTTTGAGCGTGCTATTTGGCGAATAACTTCGTCAGATACGATTTTTTCACAAGTCACGTACGCCTAAGTACGCTCGTTGTTCAAAAATCGCATCTTCCTTGTTCTTCATCCAAATATCGCACTCAAATTAAGCGCACTATTCGGCGAATAACTTCGTCAGACACCTTCGCCCGTCAACTCATTTACGCATAGTAAATTAGGGTTGCCGTGCGAAAGTATCTTCCTTGCTCTGCATCTCAATATCGCACTTAAAAAAGTGTGCTTAAAACGGACACTCATTCGAAGCGTACTTATTAACGGTATGTGCTAATTCGTAGACGGAACACGAGCCGCAACGGCGGCTCGCATATGAGCGCCGAACTTGACGAATAGTACAAGCGACTGCGCCGTCCGTTGGCCACTGCCTGGCGCACAAAGCGCAGTGGCATAATGAGAGAAATGCCCCTATCTATGTGAGTGCCGTAAGGAACGCAGTGACGGAATAGCGATTGTTACGAAGTCAATCGCGTCCTACCATCTCTTGCGAACGATGTGTAATCTGACAGAGAAATGACGTTCGTTTGAGCAATAGGGGAAAGCCCGAAGGGAAGGGGTGATGTGTGATTTTAAAGTTCACGCCGTCAAACTTTTGTAGAGGAATAAAATAGGAGTAACTATGTTTGAAAAAGAATTAACAAATGCGCTTGCCGTCGAAGGGCTTTCGGTGCAAGACGTCGAATCGGCTCTCGAAACGCCGAAAGAAGCGAAAATGGGCGATATTTGTTTGCCGTGCTTCAAATTTGCACGCACAATGCGCCTTGCGCCGCCCGTTATCGCAAACAAACTTTTGCCTTATGTTCAGGCACTCGATTTCGTGGAAAAAGTCGAGGTTGTGGGCGGCTATCTCAACATTTTCTTTGACAGAAATACGCTTGCGAAAAAGGCTCTCGAAAGCGCGACGGACGAAAACGTCGGCGCGAGCGACGAGGGCGCAGGCAAAACCATTTGCATCGATTATAGTTCGGTCAACATCGCAAAGCCTTTTCACATCGGACATCTCGGTACGACTGTCATCGGCGGCGCACTTTATCGCATTTTTGAACATCTCGGCTACAATGTCGTCGGCATAAACCATCTCGGCGACTGGGGTACGCAATTCGGAAAACTCATCGTCGCAACTCGCAAATGGTCTTCTCTCGAGGAAGTGGCGGAAAACGACGAATACTTCCTCAACAAACTTTACGTGCGCTATCACAAAGAGGCGGAAGAACATCCCGAAATGGACGACGAGGCTCGCGCTTGGTTCAAGCGTATCGAGGACGGCGACGAGGAAGCGACAAAGTATTTCGACGTATTCAAAAAGGTTACGATGACCGCCGTCGGAAAGATTTACGATCGCTTGAAAATCAAGTTCGACAGTTATGCCGGCGAGAGTTTCTACAACGACAAAATGGAGGCGTGCCTCGACATATTGAGAGAGAAAAACTTGCTTGTCGAAAGCGACGGCGCACAGGTTGTAAACCTCGACGAATACGATATGCCGCCGTGCCTTTTGGTCAAGGCGGACGGCGCGACTTTGTATGCAACGCGCGACATCGCCGCGGCGTATTATCGCAAGAAAACGTACGACTTCTACAAATGCCTTTACGTTGTCGCATATCAGCAGAATCTGCACTTTAAGCAACTGTTTCAGGTGCTTAAACTTATGGATTTTGCAGGTGCAGACGATATGGAGCACGTCGCATACGGCATGGTTTCTATGGAAGACGGCTCTATGTCAACGCGTTCGGGGCGCGTAATTTGGCTTCAAGAAGTGCTGGACAAGGCGGTTGAAAAAGCAAGAAAAATCATCGAGGAAAAGAATCCGAACACACCAAACAAAGACGAAATCGCAGAGAGCGTCGGCGTAGGCGCGGTGGTGTTCTCGTCCCTTTGGAACAACCGTATAAAAGACATCGTGTTTTCATACGACAAGGTGCTTAATTTCGACGGCGAAACCGCACCTTACGTTCAATATACCTATGCTCGTTGCGCAAGCGCGCTTCGCAAGGGCGGCGACATCGATTATGCAAACGTCGACTTGTCCGCAATAACTTCCGACGAGGGTTACGACGTCATAAAATCCGTCATTGCTTTCGGCGATTCCGTGCGCCAAGCCGCCAAACTGCGCGAGCCCTGCTACGTCACTCGTCACATCGTCGATCTTGCCGAAAAGTTCAATCGTTTCTACATCGATCATCGCATACTCGTCGATGACGCACCCACTCGCAACGCACGTCTTGCTCTCACCAAAGCGGTGGGCAACGTGATAAAGTGTGGGTTGGGGTTGCTCGGCATTTCCGCTCCCGAAGAAATGTAAGCCGCTATTGAGCGAATAACATCGTCAACGCCCTTTTGTTCACCCGTCACGTACGAATAGTACGCTGGGCGGGTTCGCAAGAGGGCGTTTCCTTGTTCTTCATCTCAATATCGGCTTACATTGTTTTTGTGTAATCGTGTACGACTATGTACACTGGGTTTTGATTCAAGTCGTGTCTTTCTTGTTATACATCTGTTTGGCGCACTCACATATGTAATGTCGCTATTGAGCGAATAACTGTGTTAACACCCCTCTCGAAAAAAGAAGGGCGTTTTTCTTTCTCTACAAGAGTGTACGGCGTGTACTTTAAATCACACATCACCCCTTCCCTTCGGGCTTTCCCCTATTGCTCAAACAAACGTCAATTCTCTACAAGATTGCACATCGTTCGCAAGAGGGGAAATCGGCACTCGCATAGATAGGCGCATTTCACTCATTATGCCACTTCGCCTGCGTGGCGGCTTCGCAACGGAATGCCACGCATTCTCGTACAAATCGTCCAGCTCGGCGCTCATAGGCTCGCCGCCTTGCGGCTCGTGTTCCGTCTTCGAATAAACACATACCGTTTATAAGTAAACTTCGAATAAGTGTTCGTTAGAAAGTCCACTCTGCAAGTTCGCGGACGGCGGTTTTCATCTCGTCTGCGAATTAGCACATACCGTTAATAAGTAGGCTACGAATAAGTGTTCGTTTGGGTGTGGGCAAAGCCCACCCGCAATTATTAATTATTAATTATTCATTATTAATTTCTCATATTCCCCCTTTCGCTTGACACGACTGCTTCTTTTTTTTATAATGGTTTAGCATTTATATATTTATTTATAATAGATAGCAAAAATAAAAGTCCTTAAAAGACGGAGGGATATCAGTATGAAACAAACCTACCAACCCAAGAAAAGACAAAGAAGCAAAGTTCACGGCTTCCGTGAGAGAATGTCCACCAAGAGCGGCAGAAACGTTCTCAAAAGACGTCGCAACAGAGGCAGAAAGAAACTTAGCGCATAAGGCGTAATCCGAAATGCAAAAGCAATTCAGACTCAAAAAGAGAGCGGCGTTTGCCTACGTTTACCGCAAAGGCGAAAAAGCCTCTGCAAGGGACTTGTTGCTTTTGAGCGCAAAATCCAAAGAAGGATTGAAAATAGGGTTGTCCGTATCCAAAAAAGTGGGCAATGCCGTCACTCGCAACCGCGTCAAGAGGTTGCTTAGAGAGGCGATAAAGCCGCTTACGGACAGAATCGACGACGGATTTATGTACGTTATTGTGGCGTATCCGTCCATTGCCGAGAAAGATTTTTTCTCGGTGTCGAAGTCGGTTGAACAGGCGTTTTCAAGAGCGGGGAAACTCAAATGATAAAGAAATTTTGTTTGTTTTTGCTGCTTTTGTACAAGCGCACGCTTTCGCCGATAACGGGCAACCGTTGCGCATACACTCCGACGTGTTCGATGTATTCGTACGATGCCATAAGCAAGTACGGCGCGCTTTTGGGGATTGCTTTGACAATCGAGAGGCTTTTGAGATGCACCCCGTTTGCAAAAGGCGGTTTCGACCCCGTCAGAGAGAACTATCGAGGAAAAACTAAATGGTTAATATGAGTTATCCGCGCAGGCGGAAATTGCAGATATATCTCATCGCGGCGATGCTCGCGATTTTGTGCTGCATTCTGGTTGCGTGCAACAGCGACAACTCTTACAGTGTTGCAGGCGACACCGTGAGCGAACCGACCCACTTTATGGCAAGATTTATGATTGTCATCAACAATGCTCTCGGCGGCGGCGTTGCGAGTTTTGGTTGGACGGTCGTTTTGTTTACGGTCGTATTGCGTCTTATCCTTTCGCCGCTCGACATTTGGCAAAAGGTCATCGCAAGAAAGAACAACAAGGCGATGGAGCGTATGAAGCCGCAACTTGAAGTTTTGCAGGCAAGATACGCCGACGACAAGCAAAGACTGCAACAAGAGCAAATGGCTCTTTACAAAAAAGAGAAGTATTCCACGATGGGAATGTGTTTGCCCACAATCGTGACTTTCGTCGTGTTCTTCGTCGTGTTCGCAGGATTCAGACAAATGGTCGGCTATCAGTTCGCAAAGGACTACAAAGAGTGCGTAAAGACCTACAACGCGTCTATTTCCGAGCAAATCGAGCAAAATAAAGAAGAGGAATTTATCATCGACAACAACGACGGCAAATATGACATCGACGACGTTGCAAAGACCGAAGCAGGCGCGGAATTTTATGCAAAGGCAAAGAAAAACGCTCAACACGCCGTTTACGAAGTCTATTATTCCAAAGACCAAGTCAAGATAAGAAGTTTCCTTTGGATTAAAAACATTTTTGTTTCGGACAACTGGGCGCAAGCAGTTCCCGACTTTGCGACTGTCACCGGGCAAAAGGGAATGGCAACGTCCAAACTCACCGGCATCACCATCGACGAATACAACGACGTTATGTCGGACGTGCTCGGAACGGGCGGCTACGGCAAAGACGGCAAATGGAACGGCTTGCTCATCCTTCCCGTGTTGTCCATAGCGCTCAGTTTTCTTTCCACAAAATTGCTTTCGGGCTCGCAAGCGCAACCCCCTGCTCCCGCACAGGACGCACAAGGCGAGGGCGCGGAAAAAGCCAAAGCGCAACAACAGTCTATGAAGATGATGCAGTACGTTATGCCCATCATGATGGGTGTGTTCGCACTGTTCTATTCGGGTGCGTTCGCGCTTTATATGTTCACAAGTTCGTTATGCGCGATTCTGTTCCAACTCACCTTCAACCTTATCGCAAAACTCGTCGATAAGAGCAGAGAAGGCGCGAGCGGAGTTGCAAAAAGATAGGAGATAAAATGGAAAAATCGATAGAAACACAGGCTTCATCCGTCGATCTCGCAGTAGAGAAGGCGTTGGTGGAACTCGGTGTATCAAAAGACAAAGTTGACGTTGAAGTCATCTCGAAGGGTGGACTCTTTTCCAAGGCGAAAGTCAGAGTCACCCTCAAGGATTCAATCGCCGACAAAATGGCGGAATTTTTCAACGGTACGCTTTCTCGTATGGGACTCGTATCCCGCGCGAGCGTAGAAGACAAAAACGGCACGCTCTACATCACGATTGCGGGCGACGACAGCGGCATCGCAATCGGATACAGAGGCGAAGCGCTCGACGCTTTTCAGTATCTTGCGCTCACCTTCCTCAATGAGCAGAAATGCGACTTCAAAAAAGTCGTTGTCGATTGCGAAAACTACCGCGAAAAACGCAAAGAAACCCTTTCGGCGCTCGCTCTCAAACTTGCGCAAAAAGCCGTGCGTTTGCAAAGAAAAATCGCTCTCGAACCTATGAATCCGTTTGAAAGAAGAATCATTCACAGCGCGCTTGCGGACAGCGATATTGCGGACACCGAAAGCGAGGGCGAAGAACCCAATCGCTATATCGTCATCATCCCGAAGGGTGTGGAACTCAAAGACCAGCGTCCCATCAAGAACGGCGAGAGAGAGCCGAGAAAGGACGGCAAGAGAGACCGCAAGGATTCTCGCAAAGGCGACCATAGAGACGTGAGAAACAGAAAGGATACTCGTGAGCGCAAGCCCAGAGAGGAAGAACCCGAAGCGCCGGACGGCAGAGTATATCGCGGATATTTTACCGAGCAAGACGATTTCGTAAAACCCGTTGCGCAATCCGGACCGCCCAAATTCAAGAGTTTCGGCGGTAAAAAGAAATTCTGACAATCATTCCGAAAGGAAGAAAATAATGAGTACGATAGCGGCAATTTCATCACCGATAGGTGCAGGTGGTATCGGCATAGTGCGCGTGTCCGGCGAGGACGCGCTTCGCATCGCCGATGCCATTTTCTCTTTTTCACGCAAAAACGCCTCTAAAGGCGTTCTTTCCGCTTGCGGCGACGAGCAAAACAAAATCGACGTCGAGCAAGAAAAAGGGCTTCGCCAAGTGTGGGTGCCGTTTTATATGAATTACGGCGTATTTGACGCAGGCGAGTTTTGCGACAAGGGATACGCCGTTTATTTTCCAAAGGGACGCTCGTATACAGGCGAAGATACGGTTGAGTTTTATTTGCACGGCGGCGTTCGCATAATGCAGGGCGCGCTCGACGCACTCTTGCGCGGCGGCGCGGTTATGGCAAAAAACGGCGAGTTTACCAAGCGCGCTTTCCTCAACGGACGGCTCTCGCTTGCCGACGCAGAGGGAGTCATCGATATGATAAACGCACAGAGCGTGGCGGGCGTAAAGGCGGCGTACAGGCTTATGCAGGGCAACGTGTCCAAGTGTATCGACGCAATCCTCGAAAAACTCGGCGTGCTTATTGCAACGCTCGAAGCGACTCTCGATTATCCCGACGAAATGGAAGACGAGGTTTTGCCGTCCTTACCAGATTCGGTAAACGAAATTCTCGACGACGTAAACAAACTTATATCCACCGCAAAGAGCGGACGCATTGCAAAACACGGCATAAACGTTGCGCTTGCAGGCAACACCAACGCAGGCAAATCCTCGCTTATGAACGCGCTGCTCAAAGAGGACAGGGCAATCGTAACCGACGTTGCCGGAACCACTCGCGACACGGTCGAGGACAGTTTCGAGTGCGACGGCGTGAAGATAAATCTCGTCGATACGGCGGGTATACGCGAGAGCGACGATATCGTCGAGACAAAGGGAATCGAAAGGGCAAAACGCGCGTTCGAGGGTGCGGATGTAATATTGCACGTCGTGGACACAACCGCCCCCGACGATAAGGAATGGGATTTTTCCGGCAAGACCGTATTTGAGGTTTACAACAAATGCGACGTTTCGCATTTTGACAAAAAGTGCGGCGAAAACGAATTTAAGATAAGCGCAAAGACGGGCGAGGGGGTGGACGAGTTGGTGTACGCAATAGCCGCTTTGTACAAGCAAAGCAAGGTCGGCGACGGCGAGATAATCACATCCGAAAGGCACGTTTCGGCACTTTACGAAGCAAAAACGGCACTTGAATGCGCGATTTCGTCACTTGACGACACAATCGACTGCACGCTTATAGATTTGAGAAGGGCATACGACGCACTCGGCGAGATAACCGGCAAGACCGCAACGCAAGACGTTGTGAATAGCATCTTTTCAAAATTCTGCGTAGGAAAGTAAACCGCAAAACAAACGCAAAATAAGGGAACAATTATATAAAACGTATAAAGTTACATACGATTTATATAAACGATATAAACGCAAAAGAATAGAATTAAAGATACGACATAGACCGATATGGAAAAGTTTGACGTTATCGTCATAGGCGGCGGACACGCAGGTGTGGAAGCCGCGCTTGCAAGCGCAAGACTCAATAAAAAAACGCTGATGTTGTGCCTCGATTACGGCACGGTTTCTTTTATGCCTTGCAATCCTGCAATCGGCGGTACGGCAAAGGGACATCTCGTCAAAGAGGTAGACGCGCTCGGCGGACAAATGGGACTTTCGGCAGACAAAGCGCTTTTGCAAATCAAGACGCTCAATTCGGCAAAAGGTCCTGCCGTGTTTTCTCTTCGCGGACAAGAGGACAAGGCTCTGTATCACGAGATTATGCTCGACGTGGTGAAAAACACCGACAATCTCACCGTTCTCGACAAAGAGGCGAGCGAGGTTATTTGCAAAGACGGTAAAGTCGAGGGCGTTGCCACGACGGACGGTGAAAAGTTCGAGTGCAAAGCCGTCGTGCTTGCAACGGGCGTATATCTCAACGGGGCGATAATCATAGGCGATTACGTCAAAAAGAGCGGTCCGAGCGGATTCCGCGCGGCGAATAGTCTCAACGACAGCCTTGTGAAACTCGGCGTACCTATGCGCAGATTCAAGACGGGAACGCCGGCGAGAATATATCGCGACAGTATAGACTTTTCCAAAATGGAAATTCAACTCGGCGACGACAGCGACAGGTTTTCTTTTATGTCGCCGCACTCAACGTTTGAAGAAGAGCCGTGCTATCTCACTTACACCAACGCGCAAACGCACAAAATCATACTTGACAATATAGATAGAAGTCCGCTTTACAACGGCACGATTTTGTCGGTAGGTCCTCGCTATTGCCCGTCCATAGAAACAAAAGTTATGCGTTTCAAGGACAAGGAACGCCACCAGATTTTCGTCGAACCCGAAGGCGCAAACAGCGAGGAAATGTATATACAGGGTATGTCAACGTCTTTGCCGCACGACGTGCAAGAGAAGATGTATCGCACTTTGCCCGGGCTTGAAAATTGCAGATTCGCAAAGTACGGATATGCAATCGAGTACGACTGTCTCGACCCGCTCGGAATGTATCCGTCGCTTGAAAACAAAGCCGTCGAAGGCTTGTTCTCGGCAGGGCAGATGAACGGAAGTAGCGGATACGAAGAGGCTGCGGCGCAAGGACTTATCGCAGGAATAAACGCCGCGCGCAAGATTGACGGAAAAGAGTCGCTCGTTCTCGGTCGCGACGAAGCGTATATAGGCGTGCTTATCGACGACCTCGTGACCAAAGGCACAAACGAACCCTATCGTATGATGACCGCGCGCGCAGAACATAGAATTATGCTCCGCCAAGACAATGCGGATATGCGCCTTACGCCTGTAGGCAGAGAAATAGGACTTGTGGACGACAAGCGCTACGCTCGCTATCTCGAAAAGAAAGAGATGATTCAAAAAGTGCTTGCTATGTCGCAAAAGACCATGCCGAGAGAAAAGGTTGACGAACTCTTTGCGGCTCTCGGTGAAGAAACGCCGCAAAAAACGCCCACGCTCGGCGAGATATGCAGACGACCTGCCGTATCTTATGCGGACGTGAGAGAGTTTGTCGATTTTCCGTGCGACGACGAAGCGTTGTCGGCGGCGGTCGTGGAGTTGAAATACGAGGGCTATCTCAAAAAAGAGCAAGCCGCCGTGAACGAACAAAAGCGACTCGAAAACAAACTTATCCCAAAAGACTTCGATTATGAGTCCATAAAAGCGTTGCGCATCGAGGCAAGACAAAAATTGTCCGAAATACGCCCCCTCAATCTCGGTCAAGCCTCGCGCATATCCGGTGTGTCGCCTGCCGACGTTGCCGTCTTGATTGTCGCATTGCGCTGAAAAACAAACTTGATTTTCCGCTCGCTTGCTTTTGCAGGCGAGTTTTTCTTTTGTTTGCGGCAAAAATTCGAAAAAACCTTTTATTTTGTGTTTAACAGTGTTAGAATCACGAAAAATTAATGATTTTTAAAGTAATTGCCGTGTCAAAAACAAAACGCCCGTTTAGAATGCCGATTTTACTAAAATCGGCATTCTAATGTCAATCGGCACGGCTTATTTTTGCGCTTTTTTGGTGCATGTTTTGCAAAAAAATCTACAAATCTTGCATTCGCAATGAATTTTATTTTGCACTTTTGTTAGAAATTTTGTAAAAAAATCAAAAAAAATAAAAAAAATTTACAAAAACCCCTTGACGAACTATTTTTTCGGTGCTAATATGTCAATGTAATCAAGAGACAAACGGATTACAAATCAAACAGCTCATAATTTTCCCCCTTATCATAGCAAGCGGCTTTGGGTGTTCACCCGAGGTCGTTTGCGCTTTTATGGCATAAGTGAGCGACTGACTTTGTCAACGCCCTGATTTTGCCAACTCATTTACGATTAGTAAATTAGGGTTGTCAAAATCAGGGTTTTTTCGCGTCATTCATCTCACTTATGCCATAAAAGTATTGGTAATAAAAAAGCGTACGCATAAGTACGCTGGGCGGATTTGCAAAAGGGTGTTTCCTTGTTCTTCATCTGTTTGGCACAATAAAAGTGTTTAGTTAATAAAAGAGTGCACGGCGTGTACTCTTAAAATAACACATCACCCCTTCCCTTCGGGCTTTCCCCTATTGCTCAAACTAACGTCATTTCTCTACAAAAACACGCATCGTTCGCAAGAGGGGAAGTCGGCACTCACATAGATAGGGGGCATTTCTCTCATTATGCCACTGCGCTTTGTGCGCCAGGCAGTGGCCAACGGACGGCGTAGTCGCTTGTACTGTTCGTCAAGTTCGGCGCTCATAGGCTCGCCGCCGCTGCGGCTCGTGTTCCATCTACGAATAAGCACATTCCGTGTATAAGTACGCTTCGAATGAGTGTTCGTTAGAAGTCCGCTTTGCAAGGAGAGCGGACGGCGGTTTTCATCTCGTCTGCGAATAGGCACATTCCGTTTTATAAGTACACCTTGAATAGGCGAAAAGTAAATATCCGCTAAACATTATCGAAAATCTGTTTTATGCCGGTGAAGATGGCGTGGGGCGAGGACGAAAAACATTCGTAAGTTATACGGATGTAGGGTTCTGTGCCGCTGGGGCGGACTATCAATCTGCCCGATTTTGAATACATTGCGTTTGCTTCGGCTATCTTTTCTTGGAACTCGTCGCTTGCGAGCGTTTCTTTCGGGGTGTCGGTTTTGACGTTAAGTTCGAGCATAGGATAGGGCGTAAACTTCGGCAGGCCTCCGACGGTGCGTTTCACTTCGAGCAGGGTGAGGGCAGTGACAAGTCCGTCGCCTGTGTTGGTTCTGTCGAGCATAATTATATGTCCGCTCTTTTCGCCGCCCAAAAGGCACCCGTTTGCTTTGAGTGCGTCAAGAACATTCTTGTCGCCGACGTCCGTGCGAATGAGCGCGATGTTTTGATATGCAAGTTCGCGTTGGAGTTTCGTGTTCGACAAAACCGTGCCGACGATAAAGCGTTTTTTGAGTTTTCCTTGCAAGCGGTAGAGGGTGGACAAGGCAAGAAGCATAGCGTCGCCGTCGTAAACCTTGCCGCCCACAACCGCAATAACTCTGTCTCCGTCGCCGTCGAAGGCAAAACCTATTTCGCCCTTTTCCACTCTTTGCGCAAATTTCGCAATATGAGTCGAGCCGCAATCGACATTGACTTTTTCGCCGTCGCGGACGTTATTTTCGGCGCAAACGACTGCGCCGAGCGACAAAAATATTGCGGGAGCGAGCGTTGCAAAGCAACCGTATGCGCAATCGAGGCGCACCTTTACGCCGTCGAAGCGAGGAAACATAGATTTGACGTGTTTCGCGTACAAAAATTCTGCGCCGTCGACGATTCTTATCCTATGATTTTGCTGTGAAATCGTGATGTGCAATTCGCTCAACTGCTCGTCTTCCGTCAATGCGTCGGCGCATACGTCCACGAGCGATACGGGCGGAGTGGGATTATCCCTTATTTGGCAAAGTTTGTCGTCAAGCGCAAGTTCTTCCTCTTTTGACAGTTTCCGTCCGTTCTTTCCGAACACTTTAAGTCCGTTAAATTCGGGGGCGTTGTGCGATGCGGTTATCATAACCGCATAATCCGCTTTTTGAGTTTGAGCGGTGTAGGCGAGAGCAGGGGTTGGCAAAACGCCTGCAAGCCAAATTTGCGCAGTGCCTTCGAGCAAGCCTTTGCACAACTGTTTTTCGATGTCTTTCGAGTGCTGCCTTACGTCGCGCGCGACGATGACTTTCGCTCCCGATTGAGAAAGCGCTTTCCCCAAAAGGAAAGGAATCTGATTGCTTAAAAGAAAATCGGCCTTTTGTCTTATGCCGTCCGTACCAAAGTATTGCATAGTATTCAGTATATGAAAACGCTTTCGCTACGGATAAGAATAAAAGATAAAAAAAGCGGTTTTTTTGGCAAATAATTGCTATAAAAAGTTGCAAATACTGCAAAAAAACCGCAATAAAACTCCAACGCCAGTCATAAAAAAGGATGTCTTTTCGACATCCGAAACGTGCTGTTTCAAGCAAAAAACTCATCTTTTTTTGGAAAAAAGCGATGTTATAATAACGTTAATCCAATGATTTTATTATGTCGTCTGCGGCGATTGCGCCGTCCGCACATGCCGTGACGACTTGGCGAAGCGATTTTTCTCTTACGTCGCCGACGGCGTATACTCCGTCTATATTTGTGCGCATAACGTCGTTTGTGACGATATATCCCGAAGGCGTTTTTTTGACGTTTTCAAATAGTTGCGAGTTGGGAATCTCGCCGATTGCGATAAACACGCCTTCAACAGAAAGCGGTGTTAAAGTGCCGTTTTTGACGTTTTTAAGCGTCACTTGTGCGATTTTACCTTCGCCGGACAAACTTTCGACAACGCTGTCCCAAATTATGGAAACGCCGCTTTTTTCAAGTCTGTCGCAAAGGATTTTGTCTGCGCGAAGCGCGTCGCGCCGATGCACGAGATACACCTTTTTTGCAAGTTTTTCAAGGTAGAGCGAATCTTCCGCCGCCGTGTTTCCGCCGCCTATCACGGCAACCGTTTTGCCCTTGAAAAACGCGCCGTCGCAAGTTGCGCAATAACTTATGCCTTTTCCGATAAATTCGTTTTCGTTTTCAACGCCGAGTTTTCTTGCGCTCGCGCCGCTTGCGATAATCACGGTTTTGCCCTCGATTTCCTCGCCGCTTGACAGCATGACTTTTTTGACTTCGCCGTCAAGTTTTATTTGCGAAATCGTATCAAAAACGAAATCCGCGCCGAAAGTCGCGCATTGATTCATCATCGCATAGCAAAGGTCGAATCCGCTCGTCGAGGGAATGCCGGGGTAGTTTTGAATGTCTGCGGCATTCTGCGCTTGTCCGCCCACGCTTTGCTTTTCGATTATAACGGTTTTAAGTCCGCCGCGACGGGCGTATATTCCTGCCGAAAGTCCTGCCGGACCTGCTCCGATTATGATTGCGTCGTACATAGTTTCACCTCAAAAAGTATTATATAACGCTTGTCTCAAACAGTCAATCGAGGGTTGCGCGGATTGCTAAAAATCGCGCTTTTGACCTTGCGCGCGCACAAACGCGCAAATTTTACTTTACAAATAAGTTTTTGACTTATATAATTATTTAACATAATGAGGTAACTTATGCAGAACATAGACATTTCCGAAATTTTGAAAAACGGCGCGGCGTATCAAGGCAAGCGCGTCACGGTGGCGGGCTGGGTTCGCTCTGCGCGCGACAGCAAAACCATGGCGTTTTTGGCACTCAACGACGGCACGTCGCTTAAACATTTGCAAATTGTTATAGACAAAACGAAATTTGACCAAAACGCGCTTTCCGCGGTTATGAAAAACGGCGCGTCCGTCGTATGCGACGGCGAAGTTGTTGCCGCTATGAAAGAAGGCGAATTTGAAATTAACGCCGAAAGAGTGGAACTTTTGGGCGATTGTCCTCAAGATTATCCCCTTCAAAAGAAGTATCACACGATGGAGTTTTTGCGTACCATTCCGCATTTGCGTCCGAGGACAAACACTATGAACGCAATGCTTCGCGTGCGCTCCAAACTTAGTTTCGCAATCCATCGTTTCTTCCAAGAAAACGGCTACACCTACGTTCACACCCCGATTATCACGGGCAGCGACTGCGAGGGCGCAGGCGAGATTTTCAGGGTGACCACTCAAAACTACAACGACGCAAAACTCGCAAAGGACGAGGCGGAATACATCGCAAACGATTTCTTCAAGAGGAAAGCGGGTCTCACTGTCAGCGGACAACTCGAAGGCGAAGTCGCGGCAATGGCTATGGGCAAGATTTACACGTTCGGACCTACGTTCAGAGCGGAAAACAGCAACACGCCCCGTCACGCTGCGGAGTTCTGGCAGGTCGAACCCGAAGTTGCGTTTGCAAAACTTCCCGACATCATCGAGATTGCAACAAAGATGATAAAATACATCATCAAAGCGGTGCTTGACGAATGCCCCGACGAAATCGCATTCTTTGAAAAAGCGTTTGAACCCGGTCTTAAAGACAAACTTCAACACGTCGTTGACAGCGACTTCGTGGTGCTCGATTACTCGAAGGCAATCGACATCCTCAAAGAGAGCAAAGTCGAATTTGCGTATCCTGTCGAGTGGGGGCTCGATCTTCAAAGCGAACACGAGAGATACATCACCGAAAAGGTGTTCAACAAACCCGTTTTTGTCATCAACTATCCAAAGAAGATAAAATCCTTCTATATGAAGCAAAACGACGACGGACTCACCGTTGCGGCAACCGACCTTTTGGTGCCGGGCGTTGGCGAAATCATTGGGTGTAGCGAGAGAGAAGCCGATTATGACAAACTCAAACAGGCTATGGTCGAAAGGGGTATGAATCTTGACGATTACACCGGCTATATGGATTTGAGAAAGTACGGCACGGTGCCTCACAGCGGATTCGGACTCGGGCTCGAGCGTATCCTTATGTACGTCACCGGCATAGGCAACATTCGCGACGTGCAACTCTATTCGCGAACGGCAGGCGACCTCATGGTGTGACGCATCTGCGATGCGGTGAAATGCACGCAAGCGTGCGTGAAATTGTCCTTACGGACAGTGAAATTTGCGCTGTGCGCAAGTGAGATTGCGCAAAAATCGTCGCTAAGGCAACGGCAACACGCAAGTGTGCGTCTCGCCGAGAGCCTTGCTCGATTTATTGCGCTACTAACCGCGCAAGCCCTCTTTGCTCTCCCGAATAAGACGGACAAAGAATCCATCCGCAATTCCGCGCGAGTGCTTGCTTGGTAAAGCGTGCTTTGCACGCAAGCGGAGAACCCAAACGGCGTTGCGGTGATGTCAATCGCCCACATCGTCATTCAGAGCGCAAGCGTGGGAATCCCCTAAACAGAAACGAGAACTTTTGGGGCGATTGTCAAAAACCGCACTTGTTCTCGCAATCGCTAACCGCGCAAGCCCTCTTTGCTCTCAAAAAAAAGAGGGGCAAGAACTCAAACCGCAGTTTCGCCAAATTATCTGCTTGGTGGGTGCATGCTACGCACGCAAGAGGAGAATTCAAACGGCGTTGCGGCAAAGTCAATCGCCCACGATGTCATTCAGAGGGAACGAAGTGACCGTAGGAATCAAGCGTGGCGAAAGGTAGCGATGCCGCAGGTACGGAAGAAAAAGTGCCTTTGGCGCAATGAAGAATATACAAGCCAAAACAGAGTTTTGGTATAGTCGTGCAAAATGCACGATGTCATAAATGGCGGTATCATTACAGTCGGGGGAAAATTGAATAAAACAAAATCTCAAACGGAGGGTTGACGCCACCGTGTAGGCGATGCAACCGAAAAGGAGAAAAAATGGAAAATTTAGTTATCCCGAGCGACTATAAGCCGAAAATGACCATCCGCGAAACAGAAAAAGCAATCAAATTCGTGAAAGATTCCTTTCAGCGTAATTTGATAAAAAACTTTGGATTTGAAAGGGTGTCCGCGCCGCTTTTCGTAAAGAGCGGAACGGGCATGAACGACGATCTCAACGGAGTTGAACGTGCCGTGCGCTTCGACGTGAAGGAGCAAGGCGGCGTTGAGGCGGAAATCGTACACTCGCTGGCAAAATGGAAACGTGCCGCGCTCAAGCGTTACGGATTCAGAAGCGGCGAGGGTATCTATACGGATATGAACGCCATCCGCCGCGACGACAAGTGCGACAACCAACACTCGATATACGTCGATCAATGGGATTGGGAAATGGTGATAAGCAAAGAACAGCGCAACCTCGACTTCCTCAAAATGATAGTCAGAAGGCTTGTAGGGGCGATTTGCGACACCCTTGACGAAACGAAAAAGGCGTATCCGTGCATCGATCTCGACCTCAAAAGAGAGGTTGCGTTCGTCACGACGCAAGAGGCTTTCGACAAATATCCCGACCTCGATTCGCACGCAAGAGAACGCGCTCTTGCAAAGGAGTACGGAACATTGTTCCTTTTGCAAATCGGCGGCGCGCTTTCAAACGGCAAGCCTCACGACGGACGTGCGCCCGACTATGACGACTGGGATTTGAACGGAGACATAATCTTCTATGACAAAGTGCTTGACGACAGTCTGGAAATATCCTCTATGGGCATACGCGTGGACTCTGAGAGTATGGTGAAGCAACTCAAAATCGCAGGCTGCGAGCAGAGACTTCAAAATCAATTCCACAAAGACGTGGTCGAGGGCAATCTTCCTCTCACGGTAGGCGGCGGAATAGGGCAGTCGAGGCTGTGTATGCTGTTGCTGCAAAAGGCACACATCGGCGAGGTGCAATCGGGACTTTGGCCCGACGATATGCACGAAAAATGCGAACAAGCAGGTATAAACCTGTTGTAATAAATAAGAAATCTTTATTCTGAAAGGTGTATATGGAACTCAGAACACATAATTGTGGCGAATTGCGTCAATCAGACGAAGGCAAACACGTCAAACTTTGCGGATGGCTTTCAAGCGTTCGCGACCTTGGCGCAGTCATCTTTTTCGTGTTGCGCGACTACTACGGCTATACGCAAGCGGTTGTGAGCGACGAGGCGAAAAAGGAGCAAATACGTGCAATTCCGCGCGAAAGCACGATAAGCGTTGAGGGCAAAGTCGTCCTTCGCAGCGCGCCCAACAAGGAAATGCCCACCGGTATGATCGAAATCGAGCCCGATACGATCGAGGTGCTCGGCAGATGTTACGAGCAACTTCCTTTCGAGATCGCGACAAGCACGCAATCGAGAGAGGACGTCCGCCTCAAATATCGTTTCCTCGATTTGAGAAATCCCGACGTTAAGGCGAAAATCGTTTTCCGCTCGAAAGTTGTCAGTTGGCTTCGCAACAAGATGACCTCTCTCGGATTCTTGGAAATCGCAACGCCGATTCTTACGTCGTCCTCGCCCGAAGGCGCGCGCGACTACATCGTGCCGTCGAGATTATACCCCGGTCACTTCTATGCGCTTCCGCAAGCGCCGCAACAATACAAGCAGTTGCTTATGGCTTCGGGCTTTGACAAATACTTCCAAATCGCGCCCTGTTTCAGAGACGAAGACGCGCGCGCGGACAGAAGCCCCGGCGAATTCTATCAACTCGACACCGAGATGTGCTTTGCAACGCAAGAGGACGTATTCGCGGTTATGGAAGAAGTTTTGAGCGGCGTGTTCAAAGAGTTTTCGCCCGAAGGATACAAAGTCGACCAAGGTCCGTTCCGTCGCATCACTTACCGCGACGCAATGAGAGATTACGGCTCGGACAAACCCGACCTTCGCAATCCGCTCATAATCAAGGACGTCACCGACATTCTTTGCGAAAAAGCGCCTTTCTTCGAGAAAGGCAAGACGATAAAAGCAATCGCCGTACCCGATTTCAAGGAAACGAGAAAGTGGATTGACGCTCTCGTTGAAAAATCCAAACAAAACGGCGCAAGCAATATGTACTGGTTCAAACTCGACGAGAAGGGCGAACTTGCAGGCGGTATCGCAAAATTCGTCGGTGAGAGCAAAGACGCACTCGTTGAAAGACTCGGTCTTACGACAGGCTCGTTCGTCGCAATCCTCGCAGAGGAAAAGGGCGTGGAAAAGCAAGCGGGTTACGTTCGCACCGAACTCGGCAACGGGCTCGACCTTATCGAGAAAAACGCTTTCCGCTTCTGCTGGATTGTGGACTTCCCGATGTACGAATACGACGATGACGGAGTTCTCGGATTCTGCCACAATCCGTTTTCTATGCCGCAAGGCGGTCTCGAAGCACTCAACACCAAAGATCCGCTCGACATCGTGGCGTATCAGTACGACAGCGTTGTCAACGGCGTGGAATTGAGTTCGGGAGCGGTCAGAAATCACGAACCCGCAATCATGGAAAGAGCGTTTGAAATCGTCGGCTACGGCAAAGATGTCATCGAGGAGAAATTCTCCGCTCTTTACAACGCATTCAAGTTCGGCGCGCCGCCGCACGCAGGCATCGCACCGGGCGTAGACCGTATCGTTATGCTTCTTGCAAACGAGCCGAGCATAAGAGAAATCATCACCTTCCCGATGGACAGAAACGCGCGCGACATCCTTATGGGCGCACCCGGAACGGTCACCGAGAAGCAACTCAAAGAAGTGCATATCAAAATCGATTTGCCCAAAGAAGAAAACAAATAAGACATCAAAAGGGACTCGTATCCCCAGGAGAAATATAATGAAAAAGAAACTTTTTAGCGTATTTGCGGCAGTTTTGGTGCTTGTGCTTTGCATAGCGGCACTCGTTGCTTGCAATCCGTACAAAGCGGACTCTATCGGCAGCGGCGATTCTTCCGCACCTGCCGAATCAAACGGCGGTTACGTCGTCAAACAAGGCAACTTTGTCTACTTCATCAACGGCTACGTCGGCGAAAGCGCGGACAATGCATGGGGCGCGGCTACAAAACAAGGTATTGTGCGCGCCGAAGTCAAGGACGGCAAAGTCGATCCCGAATCGGCAAAACTCGTCGTTCCAAAGAGCGTGTACAATTCCTCCACCGCAGGCGGTATCGCTGTTTACGGCGAGTGGATTTACTATACGTCCGTCAACACCGACAAGGACAAGAGCGGCACGGCTTCAACCACCAACACCGACTTTATGCGCACCAAAACCGACGGTTCGGTGACCCAACTCATCGGCACCATCGCGTCGCGCTCGTCCAAATATATCTTCACAAAATCACGCGTGCTTTATTATCTCAACAGCACCGTCAGTTATATCGACTTCTCGGGTATGAACGACAAAGTGACCGACAAAGGTAAGGGCGCAGTCAAAGGCACTCTCGTCGAAAACGTCGAAAACGTCGTCTGGTCCTACGATTCCGACACGATTTTCTACGTCCAAAGCGCGCCGAGCGAGGATAGTTACAAAAACTACAACAATCTCTGCTCTATCAACGCCGACGGAAGCAACCAAAAGACCCTCGCAACGCAAAACACGTTCACCGACGATCCCCTCAACAACCAACTTGACGTGTTCAAATTCAGCCTCGTCAATATGTATGTCGAATCGGACGGCGATTGCTCTTTGTACTACACCAAATCCCATACGCTCAACAGTTCGAGCGTGTCCGACGGTTTGTTTGTCGCAAAGGCGAGCAACGTCAAGGATAGCGAAAAGAAACTCAACACCATCGCTTCCACAACTCTCGTTCCGCTCGGCTACGAGGAAGGCGCGCTTGCGTACAACAGCCAAAGCGTTTACTGCTGGTATAACGGCACCAACGCCGAAAACCCCGTGCAAGTGACAAGCACTTCTCAAACCATCTGGAAGGTAGATCAGGCTAAGGGAATCGTGTATTACACGGCAACTTCTTCTGCAAGCAGCATTTCCAAGATTTCATACAAGCAAGCCAACGCAACCGCAACCGTCGTGATGTCCGAAGGCATCAAAACCGACTGGCTCGTTCTCGATTTCGTCGGCGATGACTTCTACTTCTTTGCAAGCGACGACGACAACTATCTGCATACAATCAACCTTTCGACTTTCGACAAGGACGCAGAGGACGCCGAAAGCACTTATATCGGTTGTCCGACCGACAGACTCGACGAGAAAGACGCTTAATTCTGCGAATTAAGCGTCATCCAACAACAAATCAATGACCAAAACCATTTTTATTACGGGTGGAAGTCGGGGAATAGGCGAAGCGGTCGTACGCTTGGCGGCGGGAAATTACAACGTCGCTTTCACCTACAATTCCTCAAAGGAGAAAGCGCTTTCTTTGCAGAATGCGCTTGATTCTCGTTTTGGCGGCGTGCTCGCAATCGAGTGCGACGTTACAAATCCCGACAGCGTCGCAAACGCCGTCGAAACCGTAAAAAAACGTTTTGGCAAAATCGATATTCTCGTCAACAACGCAGGTATCGCAAAGAGCGGACTTTTGATAGATACGTCGCTTGACGACTTCAAGCGCATATTCGACATCAACGTCAACGGCACGTTCAACGTCACAAAAGCCGTTCTCCCCGATATGCTTTTTCGCAGACAAGGCTCGATCGTCAATCTGTCGTCCGTCTGGGGCGAGAAGGGAGCAAGTATGGAAGTCGCCTATTCTGCCTCAAAAGCCGCCATCATCGGCTTCACCAAAGCCCTCGCCAAAGAGGTTGCTCCAATGGGCGTTCTCGTCAACGCCGTCGCACCCGGCGCAGTCGACACCGATATGATGTCCGTCTACACCTCTCTCGAAAAAGAGGAACTCTGCCGCGACAGCATACCTCTCGGCAGACTCGCAACCCCCACCGAAATCGCCAAAGCGATACTTTATTTGGCGGAGAGCGGGTATTGTGTAGGCTCTATCTTGTCCATCACCGCCGGACTGTAAAACCGCGCTATTTGGCGAATAATTTTGTCAGGCACGGCTTGTCTCAAAATCGTGTACGCCTATGTACACTGGGTTTTGATTCAAGCCGTGCCTTTCGCATTCTTCATCCAAATATCGCGGTTTTATATTAGTATTTTGTAACGGAATGTGCTAATTCACAGACGGAACACGAGCCGCAAGGCGGCGAGAAAAGGGAGCGCCGAGCTTGACGGATAGTACAAGCGACTGCGCCGTTTGGGTGCGAAGCTGGCGCACAAAGCGCAGTGGCACAAGTAAAGAAATGTCCCTATCTATGCGAGTGCCGAGTGTTGCCCCACGCGGAGCGGACGTCGTGGGTTCCCTCAAATTTATGCAGAGGGGGAACGGCGGTAGGGGAAACACGTGAGGAAGGGGGAAGTTTTATTTAATTGTTTTTCTGTGTTTTGCATTCGGCGCAATTATTAATTATTCATTATTAATTATTAATTCAAAAATTTACTTATTTATCAAATAAAACCTTATCCTATTATGTATATTAAATATAACATAATAACGCGCGCATATTGCGAAAAGGGTATTTTCGTGGTACAATCGAGGTTGAGTCGATAGATAATCAAATTTGATTGATAGATATCGAATTTGAGAAGCCGAACCCCAAACTTGATAGACAGATAATCGAATTTGAGACGGCAAATACGAAGAGGGTGTATGTCCGCAAAGAAGATGGCAATCGTGCTTATATGTTGCTTGCTCGTCGTGCTTGGCACGGCGGTTTGTGCGTTGCTCGAATTGTATCCGCGCGATGTTTTTGTAGCGGCAGAAGCCGATTTTGTTGCGGATGCCGCTGACGGGCATGACGCGGGCGAAAATGCAGCCGCATTGCCGTCGTTTGTTATCGCAACCGCCGACGGCGAAAACTGGACGTTGTCTTTGAACGGGCAAAACGTTGACGGCGCAGAGTGTAGCGGTCCCTTTATAGAGGCAAACAATCGCAATTGCGTTGCGCTCAAAATGTATGAGGCAATAAAAACATGGCTGCGCGATTCGGATGTGGAAGTTCCCGATACGGACGATTTTATCATTGCAAACTATTGCGATATATCCTTCAAACTTCCCGACATAGTTTCTTCGGTCGATCAAAACACGGCAAAATACGGCTCGCAAGGCGTATTTTTCGGCGCAAGGGTCTTGCAGATAATAGCCTCGCCGCGCATTGTCTTCGAGTATAAAAAAGAGGACGGCGAGTGGCAAAGAGCATCTGCGGATTACACTGCCGGCGGCTATTTGTTCGGCAGGGGCGTTGACGCAGGCGAATACCAAGTGCGCCTCGTGGCAACCGAGAGAATAAGATACGAGGTCAACGAGCAACTCGTGCCGTTTGAGTACGAGTCCGTAAGATACTCGCAGACGTTTGCCTGCACCATAGAAAAAGCGGAACTTTCTGTGCAAAAACAACCGAAAAAGAGTTTTGTGTACGGCGCAAGTTTGTCATATATTGCAAACTCGCTCGAATCGACGGATTTTTGCGACGAGAAAGTACAGGGCAAATTCGTGCCGAGCGCGGAGCAGTCGGATGACGAATTGACAAGCGTTGCCGATCCGAGTTCAACATATTTGGGCGTAAAAGACGGCGGACATACCGTGTATTTTGATTTTGTTCCCGACACAGACAACTATGTGCCTCTCGAAAAAATCGCGGTGCAAATCGACATAAGCGCGCGCACGCTTTACGTTCGCATACGCGACGCATATTCGCTTGCCGGCGAGGAGTTTTCCGTCCCCAAATTTCAAATCGTATCCGCACTTGTGGGCGGCGACACCGAAGATAATCTCGGCGTGAGTTTCGAGTACAACGCAGACAAGGATGTGCCGAGCATGATGTATCGCTCGTATATTGTGTTTTCAAACCCGAACTACACGCCCGATTGCCACAGTTACGAAAGTCAGTTTGCAAACTACGGCAGATACTTTGTCTATGCAAAGCAAGTGGAAGTGGTCGCCGACGACGGACAGGTTTTCTATGTGTTTTTCGGAAGCGGACTTATGGATGTAATCGTCACGGCGAGCAGAATCGAGGTGGAAAACAAGTATGACAAACCCGTGTGCGCCGCATACAAATTCGTGTTTGTTGACGGCGACGGCAACGACGTTACCCCCGAAGAAGCCTTTTCGGTAACATGGGAGAATGCGCCCGAAAACGTAGGATATTTTGCGGTTTACGGCAAGGACGAACTTTTTGACATAAACGAAAACGGCGTGGTGTTGTCAAAGCAATACAACGTGATTTGCTTCATAGAGGGCGACGTTGCGACAAAGACATTTACGCCTGCAAATATCTCGCTCACGGCAATTTGCGGCGTGCTTACAATCGCCGTCGTCGCGCTTTGCGTGGCATGGAAAAAGCAAAAGAGGTATTTGGTATGACATACGATTTGATGTGCGCAACGTTCAATCTTTCAAACTTCCTCTTTGCGTTTTTGCTTGCGCTTACGGGTATGCTTTGCGTGGTCGTAATCGTTTTGTCGCTTATGCTCTACACGAGACACAAAGCAGACGTCAAACGACTCGAAAAGCACGTTTATACAAAGGAAACGTGGACAAAAACGTCCGATTGTGCAAAAAACACTGAAAATAAAACGGTCAAAAACACCGCGCAAAAGAAACTTCGTCACGGCAAAAAAAAACAAGCAAAATGCGGCAAAAGGCGAGGGCGAAAAATGAGGGACAGAATAAAAAAATCCATCCTTTTGGTTGCCGTCGGCATTGTCGTCAACATTGCGCTTGCTGCGATAAAGATGTATGTAGGGCTTGCCTCTAACAGCCTTTGCATTATGCTCGACGCAATGAACAGTTTTCTCGATACGCTCACTTGCATCGTCACGCTCATCGTGTTTATCGTACTTCTTTTGCCGAGAGGCGAAAACGCGCCGTACGGCTATGGCAGAGGGGAATATCTCGCAGGCTTTATCGTCGCGGTCGTTTCGGTGGTTATGGGCGGACTGTTTTTTGTGCGCTCGCTCAATCGCATGGCAATGCCCGAACCCGTCTATTACGGCTGGCAGAGCATCGTGCTTATCAGCGCATGTCTGCCCATAAAACTCGGCATAGGCCTTGCGTATATGTTTGCAAACAAAAAGATTTGCTCGCAAGCGGTGCGCGCGCTTATGCTCGATAGTTTTCTCGATATGGGCATCACCGCAACAAGTCTCGTCGCGTTTGCGGTGACTGCAAGAGTTGACTATGCGGTTGACGCAATCGTCGGCATCGTGATGAGCATAGTGATTGTCGCCGTCGGCATAAAGATGGTTGTTGAAAACGTGCGCGCGATTGTTTTGGGCGACGGTGCAAAAGTCGAGATTGCGGCAATCGAGGACGCGTGCAAATCTCAAAACGCAACCCTCGTCAAAACCGAACTTCACGATTACGGCTACGGCGCGAAAGTGGGCAACGCATTTGTCAAAGCAAGCAAGAACTCGGACTTTGAGGCTATGAGCGCAGAGGTTAAGGAAAAAACCAACGCAAGCGTTACATTTGTCGACGCATCGGTAAATAACGAGGGAAAAAACAACAACCAAGCCGAGAATCAAAACAAAAATACGAACGGTGAGGGCGGAAACTCAACCGAAAACGAGGGCGAATCCGAATATTCTTCTATTGAAAATAACGAAAAATAGTATATAATATCTATATAGTGTGGCAACAAGGAGGGATTTATGAGCGACGAAATCAAAAATGCGGATATTCCGCAAGAGGAATCGCAACAAGGCGTAAACGGTCTTGAAGAAAACGTCGAAAACGAGGGTATACTCAACGACTTCGACGGCAAAAAGGCAAAGAAGGGCAAAAAAGAGAAAAAACAACTCACACCCGAACAAAAGAAAAGAAAAACCGCAAAAGCCTTGATTATCACGGGGTGCGTGGTGCTTGCAATCGTCATCTTTTTCAGCGGTTGCGCCATTGCCTCGACCGTCAATACAAATGCGCACCTTTCGCTTGCTTCGAGTTTTGAAAAGGTGGAATACACCGAGCATACGCAACTTGTTCCGACTTTCGACAACGAACTCGGACACTGGACGTTTGAAAAAGAAGAGGACAGGGATTTCAAAGTGTTGCAATTCACCGACGTACATATCGGCGGCGGCGCGTTTTCGGGCACGAAAGACAACTGGGCTATGAGTGCGGTTGCAACGATGATTCGTCAATCTCAACCCGACCTCGTTGTCGTAACGGGCGATATTGCGTATCCCGTTCCCTTCCAAGCAGGTACGTTCAACAACCTTAACGCAACCAAAATCTTTGCGAATATGATGGAAAATCTCGGCGTGTACTGGACGTTTGCGTTCGGCAACCACGACACCGAGATGTACAGCCTGTACGGCCGCGACAAAATCTGCGACTACTATGCAAACGCAGGTTTCAAATATTGTCTTTTCAGAGCAGGTTTCTGCGACGAGAAGGACGAGATAAGCAAAACTTCGAGAGGCTTCGGCAACGATGTCATCGTCGTAAAGAATCCGAGCGACTCCGAAAATCCCATCAACCAAGCGCTCGTTACGCTCGACAGCCACAGTTACACCGACGGCGACTATTTCGGAATGGCGTGGAAGTACGACAATATTCATCAATGCCAAATCGACTGGTACGCAACCGAAATGGACAAACTCAAAGCCGCAAACAAAGGCAAGGAAGTCAACAACCTTGTGTTCTTCCATATTCCGCTTGAAGAATATCGTCTTGCGTGGGCAAACGTCATCGAGTCGGGCAAATCCGAAGACGAATTGACTCGCGGAACGATTCTCACGTCCGATAACGGCACAACCGAATTCCTCTACGGCACAATGGGCGAGTCCGACAAGAAGAAAAACGGCGTTCGCACCTACGGCGTATTCTGCGGAAGCAGCACCGACATGCTCTTTGAAACGGGTCTTACGCACGGAATGCAAGGCATATTCTGCGGACACGACCACTACAACAACTTCTCAGTGAACTACACGCCGACCGGTGCGTCTCGATCCATCCGTCTCACCTACGGTATGTCCATCGACTATCTCGCCTACGTCGGCATTTACAAGGAAAAATCCCAGCGCGGCACAACCGTCATCTCTCTCAAATCGGACAGCACTTTCGATTGCGTTGCGAAGAATTATTATGCGGATTTTACCGGGGCTAACGATTACGCCGCCAACCATTAAAACCGCGCTATTGAGCGAATAACTGTGTCAACGCCCTTTTGTTCACCCGTCACGTACGATTTAGTACGCTAGGCGGGTTCGCAAAAGGGCGTTTCCTTGCTCTTCATCTCAATATCGCGGTTTTAATAATTAGGGTTGTCATTCAAGGGGTGCTTTCGCGTTATGCATCGATTTATCGAGGTCTTTTTATTCTTGCTCTACAAGAGCGAGCGGCGTGTACTCTAAAAAGATGCGCCCCCTCTTTCCCTCTCGGGTATTTCTCCCACCACTCAGTTAGGGGCATTTCTCTACACAAGTAGTCGTCGTTCGCGGGGGAGACAGACGGCACTCGCATAGATAGGGGCATTTCACTTATTATGCCACTTCGCCTGCGTGGCGGCTTCGCAACGGAATGCCACGCATTCTCGTACAAATCGTCCAGCTCGGCGCTCATAGGCTCGCCGCCCTGCGGCTCGAGTTACGTCTTCGAACAGGCACATTCCGTTAATAAGAACGCTTCGAATAAGTGTTCGTTTAACCGCTTGCGTGCGTAGCACGCCCTCACCAAGCAAGCACTCGCACGGAATTGCGGTTTGAGTTCTTGTCCGTTTTATTCGGGAGAGCAAAGAGGGCTTGCGCGGTTAGTGATTGCGAGAACAAGTTCGGTTTTTGTCAATCGCCCCAAAAGTTTTCATTTCTGTTTAGGGGATTCCCACGCTACGCTCTGAATGACGGCGTGGGCGATTGACATTGCCGCAACGCCGTTTGAGCAATGCCGCCTTGCGGCTCGTGTTCCGTCTTCGAATGGGCAGATACTGTTTATAAGAACGCTTCGAACGAGTGAGCGTTAAAAAAGTCCGCGATATAATCGCGGACGGAGGATTTTATCTCGTCTTCGAAGTAGTACATTCCGTTAATAAGTAGCCTTCGAACAAGTTTTCGTTTCGGGTGCGGGTGTCCCGCCCCCAATTATTAATTATTCATTATTAATTATTAATTAATCCTCGATTTTCTTTCAACAGTATATCGCCCGATTTCAAGTTATACGGACAGGCAAACGAGTAAGAGTGTTGGACGAGTTTTGCGTCGTCGGTGAGGGTGTTATCTTTTGCGTGCGTGATTGCGCCAAGAGCAAACGATTTGCCGTCGTTTTGGTCGGGGGATAATACGAAAAGGGTTTCGCCAGATTTGAAGCGATTGCGCATTTCAACCGTGACTATGCCGTTTTCGGCAGTCTGCACGACGGCGGTGAAGATATACTTTTCGGGGGATTGTCCCTCGTCAAGACATACGGTGTCGAGGTTGTCGCCCTCGAAGTATGCGTCGGTGTAGGTGCGGTGCGCGACGGTTTCGAGGTCGGCGTTGTATTTTGCCGCATTTTCGATTTTGCTCGTTTGCAAATACTCGTCGATTGCGTGGCGATATGCGTTTGCGACGGTAGCGACGTAAAACTCGCTTTTCATTCTGCCTTCCACTTTCAGCGACACGATTCCGCATTCGGCAAGAGAGGGGATGTGTTCGAGCAGTCGCAAGTCGCGGCTGTTCATAAAATACGTTCCTCTTTCGTCTTGCTCTATATCGAGCGGCTTCGAAGCGTGGCGTTCGGTTTCGGTTATGCGATAACCCCATCTGCACGGCTGAATGCACGCGCCTCTGTTTGCGCTGCGCCCCGAAAAGTATGTGGACAACAGACAGCGACCGCTGTAGGACATGCACATTGCGCCGTGCACAAACGCTTCGAGTTCCATATCCGGCACCGCCTCGTGAATTTGCTTTATTTCTTCAAGTCCGAGTTCTCGTGCAAGCACCACTCGTTTTACGCCCATACTTTGCCAAAATTTGACGGCGAGCAGGTTGGTGGTGTTTGCCTGCGTGGACAAATGAATGGTCAGCGACGGCGCAACCTCTTTGCACAGCGCGACAAGACCCACGTCGCTTATAAGCACCGCGTCAACGTTTGCGGATTGCAAAAAAACGAAGTATTCTTTGAGAGATTCGAGGTCGGCGTTTCTTGCGAATATGTTTGCCGTGACGTACACTTTTTTGCCGAGCGCATGCGCAAAATTCACGCCATCGACAATTTCCTCGTTTGAAAAATTGTCTGCAAAAGCGCGCAACGAAAAAGCCTTTCCGCCTATATATACGGCGTCTGCGCCGAAGTGGAAAGCGGTTTTAAGTTTTTTGAGATTGCCCGCCGGCATTAGAAGTTCAAGCATAACGTTTCCTTTTCTATATCGTCCAAAGAGTTGATGCGTTTATGTACGGTATTTTTGCAAATGTGCAAACAAGAGCTTTTATCAACACAAATCGGCATTATAAAATGCCGATTCGGTGAATTTCGTATTGATTCCGATTAGTCCGTGATGATGGGGATTTTTGCAAGATACACGATGTCGTCGCGATCTGCCGCGACACCCTCTGCAAGCACAAACCCCTTTTTGTAGACGATTCCGCCTGCGAGATTGACGATTTGTTCGAGTCCTTTGAGGCTACCGCCGGTGGACACGACATCGTCGACGATTGCGACCTTTTTGCCCTTGATGAGGTCTGCATCGTGCTTTGACAAATAGAGCGTTTGCTCGTTGCCCGTCGTAATGGATTTCACGCTCGTTTGTATGCCGTCTTGCATATAGAGTTTTTTGGATTTTCTGCAAACGGCATAATATCTCTGTCCGAGTTCGCGCGCGATGACGTGGCTGAGTTGCAATCCTTTGGATTCCGCCGTGATGACAATGTCGCAACCCGTGAGAAGTTTGGCAAGTTCTTTTCCGCAATGCTCCGTCATTGCGGCATCGCCGTGAAGGTTGAAAAAACAAATGCTGATTCCGTTGGGAAGCGGAAGCACGGGAAGGTCGGCGTTGAAGCCCTTGATGTCAACTGTATAGATTCTGTCCATTGTTTCTCCCTGAGAAGTTTTCAAAGTGTGTTTGTTGCGTGCAACCCGTATATTATATGATATACGCGCGTGTTTTTCAAGACAAAAAGAGATTTTCTTTCAGTCCTTTTTTTCTTGCTCGTTGCTTTTTGCGCTGTTGTAGGCGGTGAGTTTCACTTTGTTTTCGTCCTTGTCGAGCACATATGTGTTGTCAAGTTGCGCGCGAAGATTGCCAACTACGCTTTGAACGTATTCTTTGCGAAGTTTTGCCTGTTCCTCTTTTTCTTCGTCTGTAAGTCCGACGGTTTTGGATTTCTTTGCAAGTTCGTTTATTCTTTGAATGTCAATCATATCTGCACCTCTTGGTCCGTATGCCAGTCTATCGGCGTTTCGCCGTGTTTTTTGAGAAAATCGTTGCATTTTGAGAAGTGTCTGCACCCGAAAAAGCCTGCGTACGCCGACAGCGGCGAGGGGTGCGGACTCTCGAGAATCAGATGTTGCGGACTGGTTATGAGCGCCTTTTTCGAGCGCGCGTTTCCGCCCCAAAGCATAAACACGATAGGCTCTTTTCTCGCATTGAGTTTCTTTATTATGCTGTCCGTCAGCACTTCCCAACCTTGTCCTCTGTGCGAGTTGGGTTGCCCCTCGCGCACCGTAAGCACGGTGTTGAGCAAAAGCACGCCTTGTTTTGCCCAGTTCACGAGATACGGCGACGTGTTCTTTACGCCTACGTCCGTTTCGATTTCCTTGAATATATTGACGAGCGAGGGCGGTGCGGGCACGTTCGGCTTCACCGAGAAGCACATGCCGTGCGCCTGTCCTGCGCCGTGATAGGGGTCTTGTCCCAAAATCACGACCTTGACCTTTTCGTACGGCGTGTATTTGAGCGCGTTGAAAATGTCGTGCATATTCGGATATATCACGCGCGTGCGATATTCCGCCGCAAGAAAGTTGCGCAAATTCCGATAATTTTCGCTTTCAAAATCTTCTTTGAGAATGTCGTCCCAACTGTTTCCTATGTGTACCATATCCATATTATACCACAATTTTTTGCGCTTGCAAGGTATACAAGTCAATGAATTTTGCCATACTACCATTAGTCCGCAAGGATAAACAAAAATCAAGGCTCACAGCCTAAAAAGGAGAAATTTTATGGCAAAATCCGAAACCAAACAAACCAAACGCAGCGGCGCATGCCATTGCGACGAACCGAAAACGAGCAAAACAACGAAATCCAAAGATTGTGGGTGTGAAAAGAGCAGAGAAACCAAAAACTGCAAGTAAAACTCGCCATTGAGCGAATAACGGCGGCAGAGCCTCTCAATCAAACAGTCACGTACGTCAATGTACGCTCCTGCCTGATTGTGAGGCTCTTTCTTGTTCTTCATCTCAATGGCGAGTTTTTACAACTTACACATTAGGGTTGCCGAACAAGGGGCTTTTCCTTGTTCTTCATCTAAATATCGAAGTTTTTAACCGCTTGTTATGCAGAAATCAAGATAAATGTGCTTTCTAAACGTAAAACTGTTTATAAAGCGAATTCTTTTTGTTTTCGGTAATGGTTTGAGATTTTGGATATATTGACTATTTGCCCGATTGGTGATATTCTATTGTCGCCACAAACTGAATAGAGAACAATCGGGTGCCTTACCTTATGGTAACAGGTGCATTATTCGCGTTATCCGATTGTTCTTTGGATAAGGTTTGTGGCAAAATCAAGCGGATATGCACTTGTTATATTTTTGTGAAAAACGGGTGCAAATTTGCATCCGTTTTTTGATTGGGAGAAAACGAATGAAAAAATTTTCTTTTGTTTTGGCAATTACGTTGGTTTTGATTTTGTGTACTGCGCTTGTGGCGTGCAATAGCACGGACTCTAATACGGAAGAACCGCAAAATCCGTCTGTTCCCGTTGTGTATGTTGTTACGGTGCACCCAAACAACGGCGAAAAGACGTTTACTTGGACAATAGACGACGATATACCTACGATAGAACGAACAGGCTATTCAATGGACGGAATATATTTGGATTCACTGTTCCGTACAGCGACTTCATTTGAGGCGTTGAAAAAAATCGGGTTTTCCAGTGATTTGGACGTTTATGTAAAATGGGTGTCGCACAAACACGAGTTTGGCGAATGGCACGTTCTTAATATGCCGTCGCACACCGAAAAGGGGTTGAGAGTTTGGTATTGTTCGCTGTGCAATGCGGAAGAGTACGAAGATATGCCGACTATCGGCGAACATAAATTTTCAGAGGAATGGACAATCGATGTAGAACCTACATATTTTACAAAGGGCGAGAAATCACACCATTGCACAATAAGCGGATGTAAAGAGCGTCGCGATGTTACGGATATTCCGAGATCTCCGACAGGGTCGCACACGCATACGTATATAAAAACTAAAAGTGTTCCTGCAACGTGTACGTCAAGCGGATTTGAAATAGACGTTTGCGAAGTATGCGGCGCAGAAAGACGCCAAGAGATTGCGCAAGTCGAGAATCTCGACAAGCACAGAGAATTGCTATCGGGTGAACAGTGCGATTTTTGCGGTTATGCATGCATATCGAGCGTGAAAGGCTCAATTTTAATGTACAATCAAGAAGCGAATACTTTCTGCGCCGAGTTCTACGGAAAAGAAGTGCCGTCTTCTTCGTTCGGAATGTATCATAGCGTAATAAGTTTGGCTTATCTCGACGAGTCGGTAGAATCTCTTCCGACGGATTCTTTTAGAAATTGGCTTGCTCTTGATCATATCGAATTGCCGACAAGCATTAAGGCTATCGGCGATAACGTTTTTGCGGGTTGTGCCAAATTGAAAAACATATCTTTGCCGAGTTCTGTGACGTCTGTCGGAAAGAGCGTCTTGGTAAATTCGTTGTGGTATCAAAATCAAAACGACGGGGTTATTTATTCCAACGATATTGCATTGGGTGTAAAGGGTGCTTGCAAAAAGATTGAAGAACTCAAAGACGATACGCGTGTAATAGCAAGCGGATTGTTTTCAAATCATAGCGAATTGTCGGTAATAACGATTCCGCAAAATGTTTTATTTATCGGCGAAAAAATATTTGAAAACTGCATCGGATTGACGGCTGCGTATTTTAACGCAACAAACGCAACGTTCCAAGACGGATTGTTTAAAAACGTGACAAGTCTTGAAAATGTTGTTTTTAGTGAAAACGTAACGAATATGGGAAAAGGAACATTGATCGGATGCTCAGGGCTTACAACGCTATCACTCTCAAATGGTTATGTTTCATGGATAGATTGTTTTTCTGGTGAAGAATTTGCGAATAGTGTAAAAGTAAGAGGCTATTATATTCCCAACGGCCTTGAACATATAAGCATTGCAGGAGGAAGCCGTGTTGCTGGCTTCGAGGGTTGCACGATGATTAAGTCGATAGAAATCCCTAATAGTGTGACTAACATTGGCTATAATGCTTTTTATGGTTGTTGGGGCTTGACGAGTATAAACATTCCTGACAGTGTGACGAGAATAGGTGAAAATGCGTTTTCTTATTGTTCAAATATTGAAGATATTAATATTAAATCGTTGGCAAAATGGTGCGCAATCGATTTTGAGAATAATTCAAGCAATCCGCTTGTCGCTTCAACTAATGCAAGACTGTACATTGACGGTGCAATTCCAACAGGCGATTTTACCATTCCAAACGAGATAACGAGTATTCCCGCAAATGCCTTGAAAAATTGTACCGGTTTAACGAGTATAACGGTTTCGGACAATGTAACGAGCATCGGTTACGGAGCGTTCTCTGGATGTTCGTCTCTTGAAAGCATTACAATCCCATTTGTCGGAGCAAAAGCAAATGTCACAAGCAGTGATTACAAATATCCGTTAGGGTATATCTTTGGCATTGACAGTTATGACGGTTGTGTTAGCACAAAGCAATATTATTATGATAGTACATCAACAAGACGTGAGCGGTATTATTATATCCCGTCAACTTTGAGGCATATTACAGTGTCGGGCGGAAACATTCTTGCCTATGCCTTTTATAATTGTAGAAATTTGACAAGCGTAACACTTTCCGATAGTGTTTCGAGTATTGGAGACTATGCTTTCGAATATTGTGATAGACTGGAAACCGTAAACTATACAGGAACAAAGGAACAATGGGAAGCAATTTCCATTGGGGAAAATAATACAAGATTGATAAATGTTACTAAGAATTATGAGTATGTAGCATAAGATTATATTGAGGAAAAGTATGGAAACAACAAAAATAAACATTGAAGATATAGTAGAATTAAAATCCGAGATAGAGGAGTACAATGCTCGATTTGATAAGAGCGAATCGGGCAGGCAAGATGAGTTGATAGCAAGATTCTCAAAATTAAGCGAGATAAACGAAAACAACATAATTGCCGTTGCCGCGTTGATAAACACTCTGTATAGCACGCACATTTATCCGTCTGATTTTGAGAATCTCATTCAACGAATAATTAATGTGAATGATTTAAAAAATCGACTTAACAACGGTGATATTTTGTTGGTGTCGGAAATTTCAAAAGTCGGCGACAAAGAATATTTGTCATTTGCGAGTAAGTTTTGCGCCTTTTTCAACAATGCAAAATATCCGATTTACGATAGAATTTCGCGTGAAATGTTGTCGGATATAAACAAAAAGTACGGTTTTACAAACAGGTTCTGCAAAGACAAAATCCCTTATGACAGATTTGTTGCAATATATAATGCGTTTATAAGTGTGTTTGATTTGCAAAATTATACATATCGACAGATTGACAAATTTTTGTGGGGAAAAGGGAAAGATTTGGAAGAGGCAAAGAGGGAAAATAATTAAGTGTTTGCGTATTAAAAAAGAGGCATTTGTGCGACGGATTGTCGGTCAAATGCCTCTTTTTGATTAGCGGTTTTTAATTAGTCCTCTTTGTCGGACATCGAGTCGATTTCGGCGGTGGATTGTCGTTCGCCGATTTTCATATCTTCGAGGGCGTAGGTGCGCACGTCGAAACTGCCGTCTTTGAGCATAACCTTTACGCGGGCGGTTTGCTTTATCAAATCGTTTGATTCAACCGTGCCTTCGCCGTCCGGCGTTTTGACCTTGCTTCCCACTTTCGGCATAAGTTTGTACGTTTCGGTGTAATACGCGTTTTCGTATTTAAGGCAGCACATCAATCTTCCGCACACGCCGCTTATCTTTTGCGGATTGAGGCTCAATCCTTGCACTTTTGCCATCTTTATGGACACTTTTTCAAAGTCGGGAAGGTGGGTGGTGCAGCAGCAGGGGCGACCGCAGGGTGCAAGTGCGCCGCGCATTTTGGTGTCGTCGCGCTCGTAAATCTGGCGAAGTTCGATACGGACTTTGAATATGGACGCAAGCACGCGCACGAGTTCTCTGAAGTCCACTCTCCCTTCGGCTGTGAAGTAGAATATGAGTTTGGTGCGGTCGAAAGTGTATTCGGCATCCACGAGTTTCATACTCAAGTTCATTTCCGCCACTTTGTCGCGAATGACTTTGAGGGCGTGTTCCTTGTCCTGATTGTTTTTTTCAAGGCGGTTCAAATCCTCTTCCGTCGCTTTGCGGATGACGGGTTTGAGCGGTTGCACGATTTCGCGCTCGTCCACTTCCTTGTTTGCGATGGCGCAGGTTGCGTATTCGGGTCCGCGCGTCGTTTCGACGATAACGCCGTCGTTTTCTTCAAAGGTCAAGCCTTTGGGGTCGAAATAGTACACCTTGTTGGTGTTTTTGAATTTTATGCCTACGATTATTGCCATTTATGTTTTGCCTCCAACATTGAAAAGAGCAGGTCGTCTACGGTTGCCGTGACGTTGACGTTGAGAGAGAGTTTGCGTCTTGCGACGTTTATCTTGAAAAGGATTTCCGCAAGGGCGCGCTCCGAGTAACGCCCGCTCAAATTTATTATGTCCGATGATAAGTGTTTGGACAACATCAGATTTTGATTTTGTTTGCATACGAGCATATCGCGAAGGATGATGCTCAAAACGTCCAAAAGTCCGCTAAGATCCGACTCGCTCGTCACGATTCCGTCCACTCTTACGACATCCGAACTGCGCGCGAGGTTGGTGAGGACGTAAATCGCGCACTTATAAAGGTCTGCGTACTTGGGCGAAAGAGCAATCTTGCGCGCTTTGCCGAGTTGACCTTCGCTGCACGCCGCCGCTATGGCGCAAGTGCCTTCGTCTATGCCGAGCGAGATAAGCGCATTGTACACGACATCCTCGTCGAACACGTCCATAGCAATCCCTCTCGCACGCGATTTTATGGTGTCGAGCACGCTCGCTTCGTTTGCTACGCCAAGAAAAATAGTAACGTCTTTGGGCGGTTCTTCGAGAGTTTTGAGAAGTTTGTTTTGCGCCTGCGCGTTCATTTGATCCGCGCGGTGTATGAAGTAGATTTTGCGATCCGAAAGCGGTTTGACGGACACGGTGTCGAGCATTTGCTCGATGTCGTCAACCTTGATTTTGTCTTTGGTGGGGAAGACGTGATATATGTCGGGGTGGTTGTTGTGAAGCACCTTTCTGCACTCGGAACATTGAAGGCAGGCGTTGCCTTTTTGACAATAAACGCTTGCCGCTACGAGTGTGAAAAATTCGTCGACGATTTCGTCGTCGGGGGACACGACCATATACGCGTGCCCGAGTCCCGAAGAAAAATCGTTGTGTATGAGTCCGTACGCACGCGAGGCGCGCAAGACTTTTTCAAAGGTGATTTCACTCACTTGATTGCACCTCTTTCTCTAAGAGCCGCGATAATCTTTTGCGACGTTACGTTTTTGTCGAAATCGGGTTTTATCCGCACGAAACGAGGGTCTGAACCTGCCATTTCTGCATTATAGCCCGCATAAACTCTGTCGTGGAAGTCCGCCGATTCGAGTTCCAGTCTGTCGTCGGTTATGCGGAAAGTGCGCCACGCTTCGCTCGGCTTTAAGTCGATGAAAATCGTAACGTCTGGCAAAAGTCCGTCTATTGCGGGCGAGTTGATTTTCTTTATGAGGTCCGCGCCCAAACCGCGCGCGTAACCTTGATAAGCAATTGAACTGTCCACGTATCTGTCGCACACAACGAGATCGCCTCTTTCGAGCGCGGGTTTTATGACCTCGCGCACGAGTTGCGCTCTCGACGAGGCGTAAAGATACGCTTCGGTTACGCCTGTCATCTCGTCGTTTTCGGGGTTGAGAATGACCTTGCGGATTTGCTCGCTTATACGGGTGCTGCCCGGCTCACGCACATACACAGCGTGCTGGTTTGTGGATTCGAGATATTCTTTGAGAAGTTTCAGTTGCGTGGATTTTCCCACGCCCTCGCAACCTTCGAATGATACGAACATAATGTCCCTCGTTTTTGTTGATTGGATTATTATATCACGATTGATTCGTTATGTCCAACGTTGCTCTCAATCCTCGTTTATCAATTTTCGCCGCGAAGAATATAGTAGTCCTTTTCCGCTTTGATGTCATTGAGCGAACGATTGTCGTTGCCGTTTGTGTTGAATGAGGAAAGGTGGGGCGTTATGCAATTTGCAAGCGAGGTGTTGACAACGTAGTTTTTTGAATTGTGCTTTGCCCAAATTCTTGCGATTTCTTCCTTGTTCATAGTTTTGTAATTTGCTTGCTCGTTCATCCCCTCGACGCTGTCGTCGTAGTTGAAAAGTCCCCACGACGAATGTTTTGCGGCGTGCTTGAAGTTCCATGTGGTGAAGTTCCAGCCCAGTCCGCAATAGAGTTCCATAACTCCGCTCCACGCTTGCTCTTCCGTTTGCGAAGACTCCTTTCCCGTCGCCTTCACTTTGTCCTCGTGAGAGTCGGGCCACACGTTGAATTCGCCGATAAGCACAGGCACGTTATACTTTTGGGTTGCGAGGTTGTTTGCGGTGATTTGAAAGCCGTAATATGCTGCGTTGGCAGTGCCCGAACTTGCCCAGTTATACTGATGGTATTGATAAATCACGTTTTCCCATCCGTATTTGCTCGGATTGGGAAGATTGCCGAAATTCCAGCACGCTTCCATGCAGATTATATGGTTGTTGTCAACCTCGCGAATCGCCTTGTAGAGTTCGTCGAAATACTCGTGAGTTCTTGACGTGGTGGTTTGGTTGCCGTTCCTTTTTATGCCGGGTTCGTTCATAAGGTCGTACACGGCAACCGTCGGGTTGTTTTTGTAGCGATTTGCAATCGCAACCCAAATTTCTTTCGTTTTTGCGCGGCAAATCTCGCCTGTTTCGTCCTCGCCCCAAAGTCTGCCGCCGTCGGGGTACGCAATGTCGCCCGTATGGTCGTTGCCGCTTTGCGAGCCGACCGCGCCGTGCATATCGAGGATGGCGTAAAGCGAATACTTTTTGCACATCTCGATTGCCCAGTCGAGACGCGCGAACTTGCTTTCGTCAACGGCGAGTTCGGCATACGGCGTGCGCTCGTATTTGTCGCCGACTTGCTTTATCGGGTTTGTGAGATTCATATAGGTGAAGGGAATGCGCACGCAGTTCAAGCCGAGGTCTTTGATACGCTCGAAGTCGAGTTCGGTGACCCAGTTGTCCTCGTAAACGTCGAGCAATTCGTTCATGCCGTTCTCGCCGAATCTGTTTGCAAGTTCCAGCATCATATCTATCTGACCGTAGGTTTCTCCTATGTCGGTGGGTACGAGCCAACTCTCTTGCACGAGCCAGCCGCCCAGATTCGTGCCGTAAAGCCCGATTGCCTTGCCGTTTTCGTCTATAATCTTCGCGCCGTCCGTCTTTACGAACGTTACGCTCTCGCCTTTGTCGTTGCAGGCGACGAGCGTAAGCAACGCCGCAAAAATCGTGACTATAAGCAATGTCGAAATAATACGGTTTTTCATAATTTTCCCTCTATGTGACGGTATCGTATCGATTATAACAATTTTTCAAGCCCTATTCAATAGGCAATCGCCGCAAAACTTTCAAAAATGCGAATATTGCGCATATTTCCGAGATTTTAAGCCGTATACACGGCGCAAGAGCGGTTCGAGTTTGCGCTCGCGCTTGACAATGTGCCGTTTATGGTATTAAACTAAATATTATTATTTTTGTAGAGGTAACTCGCGCTTATGGACTATAAGCAAATAGAAAGCAAGTGGCAAAAAATCTGGGCAGACACCGGACTTTACAAATTCGACCGTTCAAGAGTTGACAAAAAGTATTATTGTCTCGAAATGTTTTCCTATCCTTCGGGAGCGAAACTTCACGCCGGGCACTGGTACAACTACGGACCTGCCGACACTTTCGCACGTTTTAAGCGTATGCAAGGCTACGAAGTTTTTCAGCCGATGGGATTCGACGCTTTCGGACTTCCTGCCGAAAACTACGCCATAAAGACGGGCATTCACCCCGAGGAAAGCACGCTTAAAAACATCGCCACGATGGAAGGACAACTCAAGCGTATCGGCGCAATGTACGATTGGGATTACGAGATTAAAACTTGTATGCCAGACTACTACAAGTGGACGCAATGGATGTTCCTTCAACTCTACAAAAAAGGACTTGCCTACCGCAAGGAAGCGCCCGTAAACTGGTGTCCGTCCTGCAACACCGTGCTTGCCAACGAACAAGCGCAAGGCGGCGTTTGCGAAAGATGCGGAAGTCAGGTCACGCACAAGAATCTCAATCAGTGGTTCTTCAAAATCACCGCATATGCAGATGAATTGCTCGATTGCATAGACAAACTCGACTGGCCCGAAAAGACCAAACTTATGCAAAAGAACTGGATCGGCAGAAGTTACGGCGGCGAAGTCGAATTCCAAGTCAAAGACAGCGACGTCAAATTCAAAGTGTTTACGACGAGAGCCGACACGATATTCGGCGTAACCTACGTCGTTCTCGCACCCGAGAGTCCGCTTGTGGATTTGGTTGTGACAAACGAACAAAAGGCTGCGGTCGAAGAATACAAAGAAAAGAGCGCGAAAGCCACCGAAATCGACCGTATGTCCTCCACAAGAGAGAAGACGGGCGTGCCGACAGGCGCATATGCAATAAATCCCGTCAACGGCGAAGCCGTGCCTATTTTGGTTGCGGACTACGTTATCGCAAGTTACGGCACGGGCGCGGTTATGGGCGTTGCCGCTCACGACGAGCGCGACTTCGTGTTTGCTCAAAAACTCGGACTCCCGATAAAGAGAGTAATCAAGAGCAGAGACGGTTCAAACGACGATCTTCCGTTCTGTGAATACGGCGTGCTTTGCAACAGCGGTGAATTCGACGGTATGACAAGCGAGGATGGCAAACTCGCAATTCTCAAAAAACTCGAAAAAGAAGGCAAGGGAGGTCTTAAAACCAACTATCGTTTGCGCGACTGGCTCGTAAGTCGTCAACGCTACTGGGGCGCGCCTATCCCCATCATTCACTGCGACCACTGCGGCGACGTTCCCGTTCCCGAAAAAGATTTGCCCGTGCGCCTTCCGCATAACGTAAACTTTACGCCCGACGGCGAATCGCCTCTCAAAAAGTGCGACGAATTTATCAACACCGTATGCCCTGTTTGCGGACGTCCCGCAAAGCGCGACGCGGACACTCTCGACACGTTTGTCTGTTCGAGTTGGTATTATCTCAGATACGCCGACCCCAAGAACGAGGACAAGCCTTTCGACACCGAATGGATAAACAAAATGCTTCCCGTGGACAAATACATCGGCGGCGCGGAACACGCCTGCATGCACCTTTTGTACGCGCGTTTCTTCACCAAAGCGTTGAGAGATATGGGTTATCTCAACTTTGACGAACCCTTCCTTTCTCTCGTTCACCAAGGCACCATATTGGGCCCCGACGGCAACAAGATGTCCAAATCAAAGGGCAACGTCGTCTCTCCCGACGATTCGATTGCAAAGTACGGCGCGGACATTTTCAGAGTGTATCTTATGTTCGGCTTCAACTATGTCGAGGGCGGTCCGTGGAACGACAACGGACTCGAATCCATCAGCCGTTTCTTCGATAGAGTGGAACGCATCGTCAAAAAGTGTTTCGAAGTCAACTTCGACAACGCGCCTCTTTCGAAAGCCGAAAAGGAACTCAACCGCGTGCGCCACAACACGATAAAGTGCGTCACCAACGACCTCGGCGTATTCTCGTTCAACACGGCGGTTGCAAGACTTATGGAATTCGTCAACGCGATGTACAACTACGAAGCGAACGTGGCAAAGAAGAACGCAATCTACAAGGATTGCGCAAAAGACCTCGTACTTTTGCTCGCTCCGTTTGCGCCGCATTTCTGCGAGGAACTTTGGGAAATGCTCGGACAAAAGTACAGCGTTTTCAATCAATCTTATCCGACGTTCGATCCTGCCGCAATGGTGCTGGACGAAATTGAACTCGCCGTTCAAATCAACTCGAAGATGAGAGCAAAGGTCACCGTTCCGTCTTCGGCAAGCAAGGACGAAATCGAAAAAGCGGCGCTCGAAGCCGTCAAAGACCAACTTTCGGGCGCACCGAAAAAGATTATCGTCGTGCCGAACAGGCTTGTGAACATAATCGCATAACAAAGGCTTTAACGCGCGAATTTGAAACGTAAAAGCGCGTTTTGCAAATAAAATCATAAAAAGACTATATCGACATCAGAGGAAAAACACTATGTTGGATCTGGCAAGAATCAGAAACAATCCGCAAGAGGTGGTTGACGCTCTTGCAAAGAAAGGTTACGCCGCAGACTTTTCGCAAATCATCGAATGGGACGACGAAAGAAAGGCGACTATAACTCGAATCGAACAACTCAAGGCACAAAAAAATAGGGTTTCGGCGCAAATCCCCGTTCTCAAAAAAGCGGGTCAACCCGTCGAGGCGATATTTGACGAAATGAGAAAACTCGGCGACGAAATCGCAGAGGGCGACGCAAAGATAAACGACCTCGTTGCAAAGGTCAACGACGCTCTTGCCTGTATGCCCAACATTCCCGATCCCGATCTTCTTCCCGGCGAGAAGGAAAACAACAAGGTCATCAAAATCGTCGGCGGACAACCCAAATTCGATTTTCCGCTCAAAAATCACGTCGACATATGCACGGATCTTGGTATGATCGACTATGAAAGAGGCGTAAAACTTTCGGGCAACGGTTTCTGGATTTACAGGGGCGTGGGCGCAAGACTCGAATGGGCGTTGCTCAACTACTTTATTGACGAACACCTCAAAGACGGTTACGAATTTATTCTTCCGCCTTATCAACTCGGCTACAACTGCGGCTTCGGCGCAGGTCAATTCCCCAAATTCAGCGACGAGGTGTACTGGCTCGACTGCGACGAGGACAGAAAGCGCAACCGCTTTATGCTTCCCACCGCCGAAACCGCGCTCGTAAATATGTACGCCGGCGAAATCATCGATGAAAGCAAGTTGCCTATGAAGTTTTTTGCCTACTCGCCCTGTTTCAGAAAAGAGGCGGGCAGCGCGAGAGCGGAGGAGAGAGGTATGATAAGAGGGCACCAATTCAACAAAATCGAAATGGTGCAATACGCTCACCCCGACCACAGCAAAGAGGCTTTTGAAGAACTTGTCGAAAAGGCTTCGAGGCTTGTCGAGCAACTCGGCTTGCATTTCAGAGTCAGCAAACTTGCGGCAGGGGATTGCTCCGCTTCTATGGCGAGAACTTACGATGTCGAACTTTGGATTCCGTCTATGGGCATTTACAAGGAATGTTCTTCCGTTTCCAACGCAAACGACTATCAAGCGCGCCGCAACAACACTCGTTTCCGCGACAGCGAAACGGGCAAACCGCGCTTTGTGCATACCCTCAACGGCAGCGGACTTGCAACGTCGAGACTTATCCCTGCAATCGTCGAGCAATTCCAAAACGCAGACGGCAGCGTAACCATTCCCGAAGTGCTTCGCAAGTATATGGGCGGAATGGAAAAAATCACCAAATAATCACGGTTTTTCGGGAAAAGCGCAACCGCGTTTTGCCTTTTAATCGATAAAACAAAAAGTAACAAAAAGGAAAAGAAAATTATGAGAGAAGAACTCAAAAAGTATGGCGACGAAGCCTATGAAATGGTGGAATACGCCGCAAACGAGATAGGCCCGCGCCTTCCCGGCTCGAACAACGAGAAGAAATACCACGAGTATATGTCGGACAAACTCAAAGAAATCGGGCTCAACCCCGTCACCGAGAGTTTTGTCTTTGCGCCCCATGCGTCCATAGGCGGTTTGCCTTACGCAGGATGGGCAGGCATAATCGGATGCATCCTCACCGTCATTGCGACAATGCTCGCGCACATCTCGACGTATGCAGGACTTGCAACCCACTTCGTATGCACGATGTATATGGCGTTCACTTGGATTTGGCTCATTGTCAGCGTGTTCAAGTACAACACCTGCTTCGACTGGTGCTTCAAGCACAAAGTGTCGCACAATACATATGCCGAACTCCTCCCCGAAGACGGAAAATACGATTATACAATCTTCCTTTCGGGTCACACCGACACGAGTTGGACGCTCAAACTCAGCGCGTCACAGCACAAACTCGGCTTTGTCGGCGTCGTGCTTCGCTTGGGTCTCGGCGCGATCGCGGTGGGAGTTGTGACGCTCATCAGCGCAGTCGCTCTCATTCTCATAATGATACTGCAATACGGCTCGGATTCGTTGGGCGTTGAAACGTATATGAACGTTGCAAAAGCATATAGCATTCTCTCGCAAATTATTTTGTATTCGTCGCCCGTCGTCATCGTCTGCGCATTCTTGCTAACGATGTACAACGAAAAGACGGAAGCAATCGCTTCCCCCGGCGCAATGGACAACGCAACCGGCGTTTCCATCGCATATCAAGTCGTGAAGTATTACAAGGAAAACCCCGACAAAATGCCAAAAAATTGCCGAATCGTCGACTGCAATATCGGCGCGGAGGAATCCGGTCTTCGCGGCTCCATTGCCTTCACTCGCAGGCACAAAGACGACGGTATGTTCGACAACGCCTATCACATCAACATCGATTCCATCGCCGATGCGGATCACTTTGAAGTCATTCACGGCGACAGTTGGCTTTGCCCTCGCTTCGACAAAGATTTGGAGCGCATGTTCAAAGAGTCTATGAGGGAAGCGGGCATCAAAAACCCCGGCGACATCGCAAACCCCGTCGGCGGTTGCGATTCCACTCCTTTCCAAAAATCCGGCGTAAAATCCATCACATTCGCCGCACAAAATCCCGTCATGAGCGATTACTATCACACCTATCGCGACGTACCCGAGCGTTTCTCGCCCGACACGGTGGGATTGGGGTTGGACGTGGTGTTGCGCGTCATTTCCAAAATCGACGAAAGTCGTGCCAAATAACGAATAACTTTGTCAGAGCCACCCGCCCGACAACTCATTTACTATCAGTAAATTAGGGTTGCGGTTCGGGTGGCTCTTTCTCGTTCTTCATCTATTTGGCGCGGCTTTCGTAATAAATAAAGAGTGGGATTAGACACGCTCACTTTTTGTATATTTGATTGCCATTCGATGGGCGTTTTCTTGTTCTTTATTCATTTATTGCGCTCTTGTCAAAAGTTGTAAGCGAATAACTTTGTCAGAGCCACGAGTTGACAACTCACGTACATTTGTACGCTAGGGTTGCATTGCTCAAACGGCGTTGCGGCAAAGTCAATCGACCACGTCGTCATTCAGAGCGAAGCGTGGGAATCCCATAAATAGAAATGAAAACCTTTGGGGCGATTGACAAAAACCGCACATGTTCTCGCAATCACTAACCGCGCAGAGAATTTGCGCTATCAGTTCAAGCAGGGATAAAACCTCACGCCACAGTTTCGCCAAATTATCTGCTTGGTGACGTGCCTGCGGCACGAATATTATAAGGATTATTCAACATAAAACGGCGAGACTCTCGCCGTTTTACAATTTTCAAATCTTCCGCAACTGCGGCAAAGCCGCAATTTCGTGCGAGTGCTTGCTTGGTGGCGTGCTTTGCACGCCGATGGAAGATTTGAATTTTTCGCTCGCGCACAAAGTGCGCCAAAGGCACAATCGGGTGTGGGCAAAGCCCACCCGCAATTATTAATTATTCATTATTAATTATTAATTTTGCTCATAAGTCGTCTACGTCTTGCACGGGTTTTTCGCCGTCGGGCACGTCGGGATAACCGTGTTTTTCGGGTACGCCCGTATAACTTCCGTTCGGGTCGAAGCGCGAGCGCAGATTCTCGTGCGTCGTCAAATTGCTGTGAGATAGGGGGACATTGTGCTTTCTTGTTCGTCTTATTTTCATAATTCCTCCTTCGGGTAATTTCGCCCTCGATGTTGTAAATTTATATTTATATGATGTGCAAACCTTAATAATTCATTAATTTCATTAATATTTTATAAATCGATAGAAAATCGCACAAATATATGATATGATACACTTTGCAATATAAAAATTTTATTAGGACAAGAAAAAATGAAAAACGGCGGTATTGACAAACGGATTATCAAAACAAAAAACGCAATTTTTGACGCATTCAAGCAACTCGTTCAAGAGAAGGACATGGCGGACATCACCATAAGCGAACTCACGCAAAAAGCCAACATCACTCGCAGCACTTTCTATATGTACTACGACACGGTGGGCGACGTTCGCACGGACATCGAAAACGTCATAATCGCAGGCATCGACAAGATTATGAGCGAAACGGACATCCGAAACAGCATCAAAAATCCGTATCCGCTTTTGAGCATGCTCGCCGAAGAGATTCTCAAACAGGACGCAAACAACAGATATATTCTTTCGTCAAGCACGTCGGGGCAACTTCTTGACAAAATAAACGACAGAATCGTAAGCGCATATATGCACTGGTTCGCGTCCAACGAGGGGTCCACGTCCGATTTGGGCAAGACAAAATACATCGTTGCGTTTGCGGCGGCAGGCATGACCGAGTGTTTCAAGATTTGGTTTAACCACAAGAGTTCGCTCTCGCTTGAAGAACTTTGCAAGAATATTTCCGACGCAATGAGCAAAGGCATTTCCTTGATGATGGATCAAAACACGCTTTGATCCGTGATTGGGGGGATCATAGATTTGAACTTTCGCAAGGGGAATGACGAGCCGTCATTCTCTTTGTCGTTTTCAAAAACAATAACAAAAAATCGAGTATCTGCATTTATTGAGGTGAAATATGCTTCAACTTAAAGACGTAGTAAAAGACTATCCCACCGCTACAACCACCGTACACGCTTTGAGAAAGGTGTCGCTCAATTTCCGCGAAAGCGAATTTGTGGCAATCCTCGGACCGAGCGGCTGCGGAAAGACTACAATGCTCAACATTATAGGCGGTCTTGACAGATACACTTCGGGGGACTTGGTCATCGGCGGCGTTTCCACGGCGGAATTTGACGACGAACACTGGGACGCATATCGCAACGCAACCATAGGATTTGTCTTTCAAAGTTACAATCTGATTCCTCATCTCTCCGTGCTTGAAAACGTCGAACTTGCATTGAGCCTTGTCGGTGAAAAGAAAAAGGAGCGCAGGGCAAAGGCGGTTGCCGCGCTTCACAAAGTCAACATGCACGAGCAGATTGACAAACGTCCAAACCAACTCAGCGGCGGACAAATGCAGCGCGTCGCGATTGCAAGAGCCATTGTAAACGACCCGAAAATCATTCTTGCCGATGAGCCGACGGGCGCGCTTGACAGCGAACTGAGCGTGCAGGTTATGGACATTCTCCAAGAGATTTCGAAGAAACGTCTTGTCATTATGGTCACCCACAATGCGGAACTTGCCTATCAATATGCAACTCGTATTTGCCGATTCAAGGACGGTCAACTCATCGAGGATACCAATCCGTACGACCCCGAAACCGAGTTTTGCGAGCAGGCAGAAACTTGCGAAGAAGCGATGACAATCGAGGCTTTTACGGGCGCGCTTGAAAATTCCACAACCGATGTAACCGAAGTCGAAGTTGACAAAACAGAAGTTTTAACATCCCAAAATGTAGAGATAAACACTCAAACCGAGCAAAACGAAGAAGAAACGGGCAAACAGAAAAAGACGTCCAACCGCAAGCGCAAACGCGCTATGAGAAACGTCGGCGAGGAAACGAAAGCACTGTTTGACAAACTCGGACTCAACAGCCTGACGAAGAAGAAAAAGAAAAAAGACAAGGCGTTCAAGCCAACGTCCATGAGTGCGGGTATGGCGTTCGGACTGAGCCTTAAAAACCTTGTGTCCAAAAAACGCCGCACTTTGCTTACGTCCTTTGCGGGCGCAATCGGCATTATAGGTCTTGCGCTCGTTTTGTCCATCTACAACGGATTTAACATCTATCTTGCCAAGATGGAAACCGAGATGCTTTCGGGCGTTCCTCTCGGCATTTATCAATACAACGTATCCAGCAACGCCATTATGGATTTGATGACGAGCATGATGGAAAAACCGTCCGAAGATCCCAGCCTCTATCCCGACTCCGACGAAATCACGGTTTCGAACACTTCAAACAGTACGGCGGCAATGATGACGTTGATCAACTCCGTCGTTAAATCCTTTATGACGGGCGTCACCAAAAACGCGTTGAGCGAGGAGTTTGCCGAATATATGAAGGCGATGCCGAAGGATTATTACACGGCGATGAGCATATCTTACGGCTTGCGATACAACCTTGTCAGAAAGACGTATGACGCAGACGGCAACGTTGTGTACAAGGACGCTTCGCAACAGCCGCAACCGCTCACCACGACGGCGTGCGCCACGACGGTTTTGGGCGAAAACGGCTTGCAGGCAAAGTACTGGCAAGAACTCGTTGAGGACGAAGACGTTATGATGCGTTCCTACGATTTCATCGGCGAGGGAAGCAGATTCCCGCAAAACAAAAACGAAATTTTGCTCTGCGTAGGCACGGACAACAGCATTAGCAAATCGGTGCTTTCCGCATTCGGAATCGAACTTTACGAAAAGAACGAGGACGGCACTCTCAAACTCGACGAGGACGGCAAACCCATCAAAATCGACACAGAAAAAGTGTCTTACGAATATTTCTTGGGGCAATCTTTCAAACTCATCGACAACGATTCCTATTACACCTACGACGAGGACAGGGGAACGTATGAAAATCTCGGTCTCGGCAAGGGTAGCGAATCGAGCAGCGACGGAAGCGGCGGTTTGACCGACCTTCTTCAAGACCAGAGCAAAGAGATGATGTGGGGCTATGACGATTCGGAAGAATCCCAAGAAAAACTTCAACAAATGTACGACGAATCTTCCGACGAAATCAAAATCGTGGGCGTTATCCGCGCAAAGAAGAATGCGGAACACACATACGTCGGCACATCGCTTTGCTTTTTACCCTCGCTTGCCGAAAGCACTCTCGAAAGCGCGGCGAACAGCACCTTCACACAGCGCCAGTTGGACCTTGACAAAAACAACGGCGGCGATAGCAAGAAGACGGTTTTCGGCGTTCGTTTGGACAACAAAGAGATAAATGACGGAAATATGATGCTCGCAACGGTTGCCAACACGCCTGCGCTCAAATACACGTATTTTATGCGCGCAATCGGCGCGGATAAGAGCCCGTATTACATCACCGTTTTCCCAAACGACAGCAACCAAAAGACAAATTCGGGCAACTACATCGACGCTTGGCAACAGTCCGGCAAGGGTAATCTCGGCTACTTCGACGTGTCCGAAATGTTCCTTGTCAATATGCGCAGCACGCTTGACCTCGTATCCGCAATGCTCATAGCCGTTGCCGCAATATCCCTTGTCGTTTCCACCGTTATGATCGGAGTCATCACGTCAAACTCGGTTGTCGAGCGCACTCGAGAAATCGGTATTCTCCGCGCAATTGGCGCACGCAAAAAGGATATTCGCAACGTCTTTATTGCCGAAACTTCCATCATCGGTCTGTGGAGCGGGCTCATCGGCATTGTCGTCACATATATCCTTTGCCCCATCCTGTCCGTCATCATCGAGAAAATCACCACCATCGGATCGCTTTTGCACTTCCATCCGCTTCACGCCTTCATTCTTGTATGTCTGAGTTTGCTTCTAACCATAATTTCTGGCATAATTCCGGCGATTATGGCTTCGCGCAAGAATGTGGTTGACGCTCTCCGCGTAGATTAAAACTGCGCTAAATCGCGCCTAACTTTGGACGCGATTGACGCAAGCGTAGCAATCGCTATTCCGTCACTTCGTTCCTTACAGCACCCCTTGACTGTCAACTCATTTACGCTTTGTAAATTAGGGTTGCCATTCAAGGGGTGCTTTCGCGTTATGCATCGATTTATCGCAGTTTTAATTTCGCGTTCTTGTTTATTTTCTCGCACCCCACATTTTCTATTTTTTATGGTTAATGGATTCAAATTTTCCATTTATTATCAAAAGCCCCTCGTTTTTTAAGAATATTTTGCCAAAAAATTGGCAATCGATATAAATGTATTGAAAATATTATTTTCAAGTGCTACAATAGGCGAGGAAAGAAGATATAATTATGGATATTGTCAGAACCGTTGAACTCAAGGAAAGCATAATCAAAAACAACGACGCGGACGCGGATAAACTTCGCGGCGAACTCGACAAGCAGGGCGTATATTACGTCAACGTTATGTCAGCCCCCGGAAGCGGAAAGACGACGTTGCTCGTTGCGCTTACAAAGGCTTTGAAGGACAGATGCAACGTCGGCGTTATGGAAGCGGACATCGACGGCGACGTGGACGCGTACACCGTGCGCGAAGCGGGCGCAGAGGCAATCCAACTTCACACGGGCGGTATGTGCCATCTCGACGCGGATATGTCGAGGCAAGGTTTCAAGGAATTTGCAACGACTTCCGACATCGTGTTTTTGGAAAATATCGGCAACCTTGTATGTCCTGCCGAGTTCGACACGGGCGCGCATCTCAAAGTCGTGTTGCTCGCGCTTCCCGAAGGCGACGACAAACCGCTCAAATACTCGCTTATGTTCTCGGTTGCGGACGCGGTGGTGTTCACAAAAACCGATACGGCAAAATATTTCGATTTTGACATCGAAAAGTGCAAGGGATATATCCGCTCGCTAAATCCGAACGCAAAGGTATTTGCGTTGTCCGCTCGTAGCGGCGAGGGAGTAAACGAATTTGCCGACTATCTTTACGGCAAGTACTCGGCGTGGAAAGAGGGTTTAAAATGAGGGTTATATCCGTAAAAGAAAGCATATTTTCAAACAACGACAAGACTGCGGACGAGATAAGAGCGGCGCTGAAAGAAAAAGGAACGTTCTTGCTCAACGTGATGTCCTCACCCGGAAGCGGAAAAACGACGTTGCTCACCGCGTTGCTCAAAGATTTGAAAGAAAAACTCAAAGTCGTTGCGATGGACGTTGACATCGAAACGGACGTGGACGCTCGGCGCATAGCGGACGGCGCGGGAATCGAGAGCGTGCAGATACACAACGGCGGACTTTGCCACATCGACTCGGATATGGTGAAAGAGGCGTTGTCGCAGGCAAAGTTTGACGACTGCGACCTCATCGTCCTCGAAAATATCGGCAATCTCGTATGTCCTGCCGAGTTCGACACGGGCGCGCACCTCAATATGATGCTCCTCTCTGTTCCCGAAGGCGACGACAAACCGCTCAAATATCCGCTGATGTTTGAAAAGTGCGACCTTATCGTCGTGACCAAAATCGACACCCTCGAAGCGTTCGATTTTGACAAAACCAAGTTTGAAAATCACATTTCTCGTCTAAATCCGAGAGCGCAAATATATTACGTTAGCGCAAAATCGGGAGAAGGACTTGAAATGCTTGAAAATAAGTTATACAATATAATAAAGTTTTTCAAAGGAGAAAACAACAATGGCTGAGATGAGCAAAGCTTTCAAGCCGGAATTTATGGGCGATCCCAATCCGAGTGAGAAAATCCTCAAACTGGCAAGAAAAATCACAGACTGCATCGACCACAAAATTGCGGGCGTAACCGTCAACGATCCCGAATACTGGGGGCTTCGCTGCATTATGACCGACGAAATGGCTGATGTCGCGCTTTCAATGAAGTTGCGCACGCCGTACACCTTCGAGCAACTTTGGAAACTCAATCCGCAATACAAAAAAGCGGAAGACTTCCAAAAAATCCTCGACGAAATGAGCCACATCGGCATCCTCGAATACGATTACGGCAATCACTATGACAAGAACGGTCCCATCAAGGGTGCAAAGAGAGAACGTCGCTACGTGCTTCCGATGTTCGTTCCCGGCTCTGCCGAATTTACGAACATGATCAAGCAACAACTCGACGAACATCCCGAACTTGCAATGTTCTTCGAGCGTATGACCTATCTTCCCTTGACGATGGTCACGCCGATGGTTCCTCCGGGAGGCGCAGGCATCGGTATGCACGTTATCCCCGTCGAAAAAGCAATCGAGATGGAAAACGGCACAATGGACATCGAGCATATTTCCTACTGGCTCAAGAAGTATGAGGGACATCTCGGCGTAGGTATCTGCTCTTGCCGCTATGGCAGAGCCAAACTCGGCGAAGGCTGCGGCGACAGTTGTGAAGAATGGTGCATCGGCATCGGCGATATGGCGGACTACTGCCGCGAAACGGGCAAAGGTCGCGACATCACCTACGACGAGGCTATGCAAATCCTCCGCAATGCCGAAAAGAACGGTTTCGTTCACCAAATCACCAACATCGACGGCGAGAACAAAATCTTCGCAATCTGCAACTGCAATGTCAACATCTGCAACGCGCTCCGTACGTCGCAACTTTTCAACACTCCGAATATGTCAAGAAGCGCATACGTCGCTCGCGTAGAGAAAGACAAATGCGTCGCTTGCGGCAAGTGCGTTGAGTATTGCCCCGCAGGCGCGGTCAAACTCGGTCAAAAACTTTGCACAAAGCAAGGCGAAATCAAATATCCCAAGCACGAACTTCCCGACAACCTCAGTTGGGGTCCCGACAAGTGGGATGAGGATTACAGAGACAACAACCGTATCAACTGCTACGAAACGGGTACGTCGCCGTGCAAAGCGGCTTGCCCTGCGCACATCGCAGTTCAAGGTTATATCCGCAAAGCAAAAGAGGGCAAGTACAGAGAGGCTCTCGAACTCATCAAGAAGGACAACCCGTTCCCCGCAATCTGCGGTCGCGTCTGCAACAAGCGTTGCGAGGCAGCCTGCACCAGAGGAACGATTGACGAGGCAGTGTCTATCGACGCAATCAAGAAGTTTGTCGCAGAGCAAGATTTGCACGCGGAAACGAGATTCGTCCCCGAAGTCGTCATTCCGTCCAACGTTGACAAGCAATGGTCTCAAAAGATAGCGATCATCGGCGCAGGCCCCGCGGGACTTTCTTGCGCATACTATCTTGCGACGAAGGGTTACAAACCCACCGTGTTCGAAAAGAACGAAAGACTCGGCGGTATGCTCACCTACGGTATTCCGTCCTACAAACTCGAAAAGGATGTCATCGAAGCGGAAATCGACGTTTTGCGTGAACTCGGCGTAGAGTTCAAGACAGGCGTCAACGTCGGCAAAGACGTCACCATCGACGAGTTGAGAAAACAAGGCTACAAAGCGTTCTACGTTGCAATCGGCTGCCAGGGCGGCAGACTTCCCGGCGTACCCGGCGAAGACGCAATCGGAACGGATATGGCTGTTTCCTTCTTGCACGACGCAACCGAAAATCACGACAGAAAACTTAACGGCAAGACAGTCGTTATCGGCGGCGGCAACGTTGCTGTGGACTGCGCTCGCACCGCCGTTCGTTTCGGCAGCGAAGAGGTCGGTATGTACTGCCTCGAATCGAGAGAAACGATGCCCGCAAGCAAGAACGAAATCGAAGAAACTCTCGAAGACGGCATCTCCGTCAACAACGGTTGGGGTCCGAAGGAAATCCTCAAAAACGAGGACGGCACCGTCAAGGCGGTCGTGTTCAAGAAGTGCTTGAGAGTCATCGATCCTCAAACCAAGAGATTCAGCCCCGTTTACGACGAGAACGACACCATCACCGTCGAAGCGCAACACGTCATCTTCGCAATCGGTCAAGCGGTTGTCTGGGGAGACTTGCTCAAAGGCACTAAGGTTGAATTCCATCACGGCAATTACCCCGTTGCGGATTCGCTCACGTATCAAACCGCAGAACCCGACATCTTCGTCGGCGGCGACGTGTACAGCGGACCCAAGTTCGCAATCGACGCAATCGAAGCGGGCAAGAATGCGGCAGTATCTCTCCATCGCTTCGTACAACCCGGCACGAGCATGACCATCGGTCGCAACCGCAGACAGTTCATCGAACTCGACAAGAACAACATCGTCATCGACAGTTACGACACCGCCGGCAGACAAGAAGCCAAAGAACTCGAAGGCGACAAACATTCGTTCAGAGATTTGCACGGCACTCTCACCGAAGAGCAAGTCAAGATCGAAGCGGGTCGTTGCCTCGGTTGCGGCGCAAGCGTCGTGGACGAGAACAAGTGCATCGGATGCGGCGTATGCACCACAAAGTGCGAATTTGACGCAATCCATCTCCACAGAGAACATCCCGAATGCTCAACGATGATTCGCAGCGAAGATAAATTCAAAGCAATCCTTCCGTACGCGTTCAAACGCGGCATGAGAATCGTGTTCGGCAAGAAGACCGCAGAAGAAAAGGCTTCCCAAAAGAAACACAAAGAAGCGGTCAAAGCGGCAAAGGCTGCAAAAAAAGCCAACAAATAAGAGGTTGATATGCACGAATTGGGCGTAGTTTTTCACATAGCCGATATGGTACGCGACGTTGCCGTAGAAAACAAGGCAACCAAAATCCAAAAAGTCGTTATGCAAATCGGCGAAGTGTCTACAATCGTCAACGATCAACTCATCGATTGTTGGAACTGGAATGCAAACCGCACGGATTTACTGCGCGGTTGCACTCTTGAAATCGAGCCTATCAAAGCCGTCACCTACTGCGAGGACTGCAAAAAAGAGTACCCCACCGTCGAGTATGGCAAGACCTGCCCCTATTGCGGCAGTGAACATACTTATCTTATACGAGGGAATGAGGTGCTTGTCAAAGAAATCGCCGTAGAATAAAGCCGCTATTGAGCGAATAACATCGTCAACGCCCCTCTGCTATCAACTCATTTACGTTTTAGTAAATTAGGGTTGCTATCAGAGGGGCGTTTCCTTGTTCTTCATCTCAATATCGGCTTTATTCAAAAACTATGCTTTAATTCATCCAAATATTGCAACCGTTTTGTTTCAATAATACAGAGAGGATATTGTTTCTTGTTCTTCATCTGTTTGAGACCTTATTCAAGAACGATGGTTTGTTATTAATCTCAATTTGGATAATAATTCGCCATAAAAAAAGCGTGCCGTTGGCACGCTCATTCGTTCATAATAAGGAAATAATCGGTCAGGCGTTCGGGGGTGTCGGCAAAGGACGTTTCGTCCCAGTATTCCACAAGCAAAACGAAATTTTCGATTATCGAATTGACTTTCAAGGATTTGGGCAGGTTTTTGCCCGTCACGAAATTGTTTTCCACGCAAGCGGTTGCAAATTCGGCAAGTTCGCCCCTAAGGAAACTAAGGAATATGTCCTTGCTTTGCGACAGCAAAATGGCGTGGACAAGCGTTTTTTCGTCGTGCAAGTGATAGAAGATGTGCGTTATAAAGTGCTTGTAATCGAAAATCGAGGATTTTGAAAAATCGTGGCTCTTTTCCTCTGCAAGCGAGTGCGAAAAGACGTGTCCGAATATGGTCGAACATATGGATTTGAGCAATTCCTCTTTCGTTTTGTAATGCGCGTAAAACGTGCTTCTCGCAACGCCGCTTTTGTCCAACACGTCTTGGATTCTCACGTCCGCGTACGCTTTTTCAAGCAAAACTTCGGCAAAAGCGTCGTAGATTTTTTCGGTTGTAGCGTTTATTTTCTTGTTCATAATCTGCCTCGCATATCTTTCTTTTTTCGATTATATCAAACATCGTGTTCGCTCGTCAATACAAAATGTTCTAAAAACCGACAAAAACAAAACAAAATGTTTCAATTTGTTTGGCTTTTACAATTTTAACCGTACAAAATTGGTTGATATAACTTGATTGCGGTTGCGCACAATGGTATAATTTATCCTATGAGAAAAGGCATAATTCAAGTTGAAAACCTCAACGTACACGCAAGATTTTTGCACTCGACGGAAACTATTGTCGAAGGCGTTTCGTTTCGTCTTGACTGTGGCGAAAAAATTGCGATAGTGGGCGAGTCGGGAAGCGGCAAATCTATGATTGTCAACGCGCTTACGTCCTCGCTTGCGGACAACTGTTTTGCGACGGGCAAGGTTGAGTGCGACGGCGTGAATTTGCTTGAAAACCGTAGATTTGCAAAAAAACTTGCGGGGGACAAAATCGTCCTTATTCCGCAAGGCGGCGCAGAGTCGTTGAATCCCTCTCTCAAAATCAAAACTCAAATTTACGAGGCGTTGAAAAGGAACGGCGCAAAACTTACGAGAGAGCAAAAGCGCGAAGCGGCGATACGCAATCTTGAAAAGTCGGGACTTAAAAATGCGGAAGAAATCCTTGAAAAATACCCCTTTGAAATAAGCGGCGGCGAAGCGCAAAGAGTGGTGCTTGCAATCACGCTTTGCTCGCACGCAAACCTTATCGTTGCCGACGAAGCGACGAGAGGAATCGACGGCGAAACCAAGGAAGCGTTTTGGGATTGCATCCAAAGCGACTTTTCGTCTTGTGCAACGGTGTTCGTCACGCACGATATTGAGGAAGCGAAAAGGTGTGATTTCGTACTCGTGCTGAAAGAGGGAAAAGTGGTTGAATACGGCAAAACCCTCGACGTGTTTTCAAATCCGAAAGGCGAGTACACGAAGACTCTCGTTTCGGTGAGCGAGGTGCAAGATGCTTGAAACAATCGACTTGTCAAAATCCTTCGTCGTTGGCGATAAAAAATCAAAATCAAGCGTTTATCCTCTCAAAAGCGTATCTTTAACCATAGATAATGGCAAAAAGATAGGCTTGGTGGGCAAAAGCGGCGAAGGGAAAAGCACGCTTGCAAACATTCTGTGCGGCATAGAAAAACCCGACGGCGGAAGCGTTTTGCTTGACGGTCAAAGCCTTTTTTACAGCAAGAACAGATACGACAAAAAGGCAGGCGTCAAAGTTCAACTCATACCGCAAAAACCCCTTCTCGCACTCGACCCTACGCAGCACATAGGCAGTGCGATAAAGGAGATGCTCGTCTTTTCAAAGGCGGCAAAGAGGGGCAAGGACGCACAAGAAAAGGCGTTGCGGCTTTTCGATGTCGTAGGGCTCGAGCGCACGCTTTTTTCAAGGCTTCCAATGCATTTGAGCGGCGGACAGGCGCAACGCGCCGTCATAGCGCGCGCCCTCGCAACCGATCCTCGGATTCTCGTCTGCGACGAGTCTACGTCGATGCTTGACGCGGCAACGCAAAAGAACATAATCGAACTGCTCGACGCTCTTGTGAAGGAAAGAGGCGTTTCGTTGCTTTTCATCTCGCACGACGTTGCGCTCGTGAAAAACTTTTGCGACGAAACTTATCTTCTCGAAGACGGCAAATTGAGCCGTTTGGAGAATTGAACCGAACCGAAAAATAAAAACGAATATAGCAAAGAATAACTATATCAAACACACCCCGAAACGGTGATAAAGAGAAACGTAACAATGGAAACCAAACGTAAAAATCAAACTATATATATTTTGCTCGCATTGCTAATCGTCGCCTTGTGCGCCGCAATGCTTGTCGCTTGCAATACGAGCGACGAAAAACAAAGCGTGCTTGTTGTCGGCACTACGATGAGCGTCGATTCGCTCAACCGTCTCGATTCAAACGGCGGCGCACCCGGCTACAACTTTGACAAAATCGCTTCGAGCATATCGCAGATTGCGGCGGTAAGCAAAATCGACGGCGAATACGTCGGCGTGGATTGCGATTATGTGTTGAGCGAGGACGGAAAAACGCTCACCCTCACGCAAAAAGACAGATACAAGTGGCACGACGGCGAAATTGTCACAATCGACGACGTAGAATTTTCGCTTTCGTCTCTGAAAGAGGGCGAGGACTACGAATCCGTGCAAAAATCGGAAAATTCGATAGTTTATAAGTTGTGCACGCCGTCCGATACGTTCTTGACCAAAGTTTCCGCACTCACGATTGCGCCGAAGCATTTGCTTGAGGGAAAAACCAAAGACACGGTGACCGACGAGCAATCCGTCGTCGGGGCAGGACCTTTCAAATTTTCGTCGGTAGACAAGTCGGCAGGAACGATTACCTTTGAAAAATTTGCCGATTATCCCAAAGCAACCGCCGTCAAATTCGACAAGGTGATATTCAAACAATACGGCTCGCAAGAAGTGCTCACGCTCGCGCTCAAAAACGGCGAAATCGATTTGATATTCGACTATGCAAAAGGACTCACGAGCGACCAAATATCCGCGCTTTCCTCTAAAAGCGACGTGAAACTTATCTCGCAAGCGACGAAGCAAGTGCCAAAAACGCTGTTTTTCAACAATCAAAAGATGACGAACGCAAACGTAAAGCGCGCAATCGCTTTGTCGATAGATTATGACAAAATCCGTTCGACGTTCGCCTCGGCAGGCGCTGCGCCGTCGAGAGAGGGATTCGTGGGCGAGGGCATATTCGGATATAAAGAAACGCCCGTTTGGACTCGCAATCTCGAAAAGGCAAAGGAACTTTTGACGAGCGAGGGATATTCGCAATCAAACAAGTTGCGCTTCGAACTGCTCGTACATGCCGGCACGGACGACACGCAATATGCTTCGCTTCTCAAAACCCAAATCGAGGAAAGCGGACTCGTCAACGTCGCACTCGTCGAAAAGGGAAGCGACTGGCAAGAGTATTATCAAGCGGGCAACCATATGGCAAGCCTTGCCAAAATCACCGCAAAAGGCTACGACTTCGAAGCAGGGTACGGCACGAGATACACGCTTGCGACAAACACGAGCATGCTCGATGTGAAAAACCCCGTCGCGCACGGACAACTGCTTGTCGAGGATGAGCAAGGACTCACCGATTACGGCAAAATTCTGTATGCGTTGAGCGGCGCGGCAAAGTCCGAACAACTTGCGACGGCGGTCGGCGAATATCAGGATTACGTCTTGAAAAACGTGATATGCGTTGCTTTGTTTTATGACGGGACGACGTACGGCGCAAGCGCGAAACTCGACGGATTCAAACTCGACTCGGTTTCAGGAATCCTCAATCCCTCGACTTTCGAAACGCTCGAAAGGCATTGAAAAATCAGAACGCTAAACAAAATAATATTGCAGATAATAGCGTAAAAGGCATTTTATAACGACGAAAATGCGCGATAAACTGCGAATTGTGACAAAAGATAACTATGGCAAAGAGGATAACAAAAACATTGATATTTTCAATCGTTGCGCTTGCGGCACTGCTGGTCGTCAATTTCGTTTTGCCGCGACTTATGCCCGGCGATCCGCTTGCAAACCTCGTCGGCGCGGATGAAACCACTTTGTCGCAACAAGAGTACGACGAGTTGTATCGCGCTGCGGGACTCGATTTGCCGCTCGGAAAGCAGTTTGCAAATTACCTTTCGGGTCTTATGAAAGGTGACCTCGGATATTCCTATCATAGGGGCGGCGACGTGGGAGCGATAATACTCGAAAAGATACCGCGCACGTTGCAAATAACATTGCCTGCGTGGAGTGTGTCCGCGCTTTTGGCGTTTTGGCTCGGTCTTGTCGCGGGCGGCAGAAAGTCGAGTTTGCTCGATGCGGGGTTGAGCGGCGGTATGATGATTCTCGATTCCGTGCCGACCTTCCTTTTTGCAATCGTGCTGCTCATTCTGTTTGCGTTCGAGTGGAAGATTTTGCCGTCGGGCGGACTCAATTCTCCTTTTGCGCAAAACCCGTTCGGCGACAGGCTTTTACATTTGATTTTGCCCGTCTCTACTCTCACGCTTGTGTCCGTGCCGAAGAAGTATTTGCTCGTTCGCAATCAATCGGCAAATGTTCAGGACGCTCAATATATGACCTATGCGCGCGCAAAGGGATTGAGCGAGGCGCGACTTAATACGGCGCACGTTTTCCCCAACATAAGCGGCGCGTTTATTTCTATGCTCGGCACGAGTTTCGGGCATATGATTGCAGGCTCGATTGTCATCGAAAAGGTGTTTTCGATAGACGGAGTGGGTATGCTCGTAAATCGCGCGATATTCGACAAGGATTTCCCGATGTTGCAAGGCACGCTTTTGGTGATTGCGATAAGCGTGATAGTTTCAAATTTCATAGCCGACGTGATTTGTGCATTGTGCGATCCTCGACAAAGGAGGGCGGCGCAATGAACAAGGGAGCGTTCTCCGCAAAAAAAGCGCTGTCGATTGTCGTTCTGTGTTTGGGCATAGCGATACTTCTGACGTTTGCGATATTTGCGATATTCGGACAGAAAATCGCGCCGTATTCTGCGGATGAGAGTTTCGAGAAGTTTTTGCCTTGTTCCAAACAACACATTCTCGGCACAAACAATCTCGGATACGACGTTTTTTCTCAACTTATCGTCGCAACTCGCTCGACTTTGGTTGTGGGCGTGGCGAGCGCGCTTGCGTGCCTTACGATAGGCGTTGCCGTAGGCTTACTCGCAGGGTATCTGAGTGGCGTATTTTCGGAGGCGATAAACGGATTTATCAACTTCTTTTTGCTCATTCCGATGTTGCCGGCGGCAATCGTCATAGCGGCGTATACGAGCGGCGGCAAGACGAGCATAATTCTCACGATAGCGTTGCTTTGTTGGTGTTCGACGGCAAGGGCGGTGAGGGCAAAGACCATGACGGTCAAAAACTCGGACTACGTCCGCGCGCTCAGGTCGCTGGGCTACGGAGAGGCGAGAATCCTCGTGCGCCACACTCTGCCCAACGTTGCCGACGTTGCGCTTGCAAAGTTTCTGCCGTCGGTTGCAAGTTGCATTATGATAGAGGCTACGCTCAGTTTCCTCGGCATGGGAAGCGTCACCGACGTGACGTGGGGCGTGATGATTCAAAACGCGTTCACATACGGAGGAATAACTATGGGTGCATACAACTGGCTTCTTGCGCCCGGCGTGTGCATCGCGCTTTTGCAACTTGCAATATACGCGATAAGTCAATACGTCGAGTTCAGGCGCAGAATTGTGCAAGAAAGCACGATAAAATATAGATAACGAACAGATAAAGTGCCGATTGCGGCACGAGGTGACAATATGTGTCTTGGCGACCCAAACTGCAACTGCAATAAAATAAGCAACGTCAGAGCCTTGCGCGACGACGAGATTTTGCGTGGAAAAGCGCACAAACGCATCGTGCCCGACGACAAGCAAACTGCGTTTGCAAGAGTAAAAAACAAAGAGAATCCTTGTTACGAAACGTATATGGAACTCGGAAGCGCGCTTGCTTTTCAAATGCGCTATCACGAGGCTTTGGAATGCTTTGAAAAGGCAAAAAAAATTCGTCCCGACGATTACGAGGCAAGAAGAAAATGCGCGGGAAGATACCTTTCCACGTTGCGCCTCGACGACGCAAAGGCGGAATTCGAGTGGTGCGTAACGCACGCAGACGACGTTCTCGACCCCGAATATATGCTTGGTTGCTGCAAGTATTACGAGGGCGATTTCGAGGGCGCGAAACAACTTTTCGACGAGTGCATAACCCTTGCAAAAGACAACGGCGATATGTACGTCGCCTCGCTGTTCTGGGCGGTTGCGTGCAACGTCAGAGTTGGCAAGGTCGTGAGCGAGGTTATGCAAAAATTAGATAGAAATATGGAGATAGGGCACCATACGGGATATATGCAATCGCTCAAACTTTTCGACGGCGATTCGCTTGTCGAATGCGACACGATTGCCGACGAAGACGAACTTCAAAAGTGCATATTCAACTACGGCGCGCACCTTTATTATCTTTCGAAAGGCAACGCGTTTTTGGCGGACGTGTTCCTTGCAAATACGCTCAAACTCGACACCTATTTTTCGGCGTTTGCTTATCTTGGAGCATACACCGAGTTCGCGACGCAAAACGGAATTTGAATATTGACAAATCCGATTTGTCGCGGTATAAATAAACCGTAAAAAAGTATAACGCTTTTATGCGCTTTGCGAGGTGTATATGAGAAAGAATTTCGGAGCAAAAACGTGGCTTTATCCTATGCCCGTTCTTATCATCGCAAGTTACGACAAAAACGGAACGGTGGACGCAATGAATGCGGCGTGGGGCGGTATCGGCGACTACGAGCAAATTTCGATGTGTCTGTCGGCAGGACACAAAACGGTTAAAAATATCCTTGAAAGAAAGGCGTTTACCGTGTCGGCGGCGACGGCAAACTACGTTAAAGAGTGCGACTATCTCGGACTTGTGTCGGCAAACAACACGCCCGACAAATTTGCAAAAACGGGATTCACGGTTACGCACAGCAAAAACGTGGACGCTCCTATCATCAACGAGTTGCCGTTTGCAATCGAGTGCGAGCTCATCGATTACGACGCAAACACCGGCACGATGCGAGGACGTATCGTCAACGTATCTGCAGACGAGAGTGTACTTACAAACGGCACAATCGATGTCCAAAAACTTGCGCCCATCACTTTTGACAGCGTAAACAACGAATACATCGTTCTCGGCGAGAGTGTCGGCAAAGCGTTCAAAGACGGATTGCAACTCAAATAACTCTCAAAATTTTACGCAAAAAAACAACGACGGCGAGTGCCAAAGCGCATTCGCCGTCTTCAAAAATGTTTGACGTTCAAAATGCATTTACGGTAAAACATTTTTTATAAAATCATTTGACAAACATCTATGTAAATGCTATTATCGTATAGCATTCACGTGGGGATATAGCTCAGTTGGTAGAGCGCCTGATTTGCATTCAGGAGGTCCTCGGTTCGAATCCGTGTATCTCCACCACAGGTGAAAATACCCGCATTCTGTTGCGGGCGCAACGCATCACTTTGTGATGCAACCGAGGACAATTCCTCGCTGACGCTCGCTTTGTATGCAAGCATACCGCTCGCTATTAAACGAATTCGTGTATCTCCACCACATATATTGGATTGTAGCTCAGTAGGTTAGAGCACCACCCTGATAAGGTGGGGGTCGGTGGTTCGAGTCCACTCAATCCAACCAAAGCACTCTATACGAGTGCTTTTATTTTACTTTCGTGTCCTTAGACGGCAAAGCCGTCCGCGCCTACGGCGCACGAACCACCTTTCGGTGCTGACCGCAAGCAAAGCAAAGAAAAGCGCGCAGCATTTTTACTTTGCGCGCGATGCGGACATAGAAAACAATAACACGAAAGTGTAGTGCGTATGCACAACTGCGTAAGCAGTATTGTTTGCGTAGACGCTTCGCTTTCGCAAATAAAATTGCTTCACTTCGCTATTAAACGAGACCACTCAATCCAACCAAAAGCACTCAAAGCGAGTGCTTTTATTTTTCTCTCGTGTCCTTGACGGCAAAGCCGTTCGCGCCTATGGCGCACAAGTTGCCGAATACTATCAGTAAAAAAGGCACTCGTTTGAGAGTTCCTTTTGTCATTTGTAATATATCCGACGATTAATATTGATATTTCTTTTTGTTTGTGATAAGGAAAATCGTATCCATCACAAATGCGAGCCCTTCCGCAACTATGATTGCCGCCCATATGCCGTTGAGTCCGAATGCCATCGGCAAAAGCAGCACCGCGCCGATTTGGAATATCAACGTACGCGCAAACGATACTACCGCCGAAATCAGACCGTTGTTGAGGGCGGTGAAGAAAGACGACGTGAATATGTTGAAGCCCATAAATATAAACGAGATGGAATAGATGCGCATTGCGGTTGCCGACATATCGAGAAGCGCCTTGTCGTAACTGACGAAAATGCTTGCAAGCACACGCGCAAGAGAAGCGGACAGCACCATCATAACGATGCCGCTGACGATGTTCATAATTACGCTTTTTTTCAGCACGTTTTTGAGTTCGTCGTGGTTTTGCGATCCGTAGTTAAAACTCACGACGGGCGCAACGCCGATTGCGTAACCCATAAACACGGCGGCGAAAATGAAACTCGCGTACATAATGATTCCGTATGCAGACACGCCGTCCTCGCCAGCGAATTTCAAAAGTTGCATATTATACACCATGCTGACAACCGATGCCGCGACGTTGCTTAAAAGTTCGCTCGAACCGTTGGTGACGGTTTTGAAAAGCATTTTGGGTGCAAACGTTGCTTTGCCCAGTCGCAAAAGGCTCTTGTTGGGGAGCGCAAAATAAACGATAGGAATGACTGCGCCCACAAATTGTCCGATTATAGTCGCATACGCCGCGCCGGCAAGCCCGAGTTTTGCGCCAACGATGAACGCCGCGTCGAGAATGATGTTTGTCACGCCCGCGATTGCGGTGACGGCAAAACCGAGCCCCGATTTTTCCGCAACGATGAAGAACGTCTGAAACAAATTCTGCACCATAAACAGCATTTCCGCGCCTATGAGAATCTGTCCGTATATGACGCAATAGGGCAGCATTTCGTTGGTTGCGCCGAGAAGTTTTGCGATGGGCTCGACAAAAAATATCACGCACAGCGATACGATGCCGCCGAGTATTATCGTGGAATAAACAACGCCCGAAAAGATTTTGTTTGCCTTTTCCTTGTCTCCCTCACCGAGCGTTTTTGCAACGAGTGCCGAGCCGCCTGCGCCCATCATAAAACCGAGCGAGCCCAAAATCATTGTCACCGGGAATATGAGGTTCAGCGCCGCAAATGCGGTTTTATTCACGAAATTCGACACGAAAACGCCGTCCACGATGCTGTAAACGGAAGTGAAAACCATCATCAAAACGGGTGCAAAAACCGCTTTGATAATCTTTTTGTATGTAAAATGTTCATCAAGATGTACTGCCATATCGCCTGCTCTTATGTCTCTATTATGTTGTTCTGCTTATTTATATTGTTGTCATTCTTCCTTTAAGTAAGCCGCCACCTTTTCGGCGAGCAATTTGTTGAAGCGTGCCGTAAGGCGCACGAGTTGATCTCTTTCGCTCTCTTCGAGTTGCTCCCAGACCGCCTCTTCGATATTGTCCATAGCAAGCACCTTGTCGTTTACGAGTTGCACTCCTTTCTGTGTGAGCGCAAGCGTTTTGAGTTTGTCGTTTCCGAGCGTGTCGCCAAGCCGAAGAATGCCTTGTTTTTCGAATTTCTTCACCGCCGAGTTTATGGTTTGCTTGGGCATATACAGTTTTTTTGATATGGCGGATTGCGTGTTTATGCCGTTAGATACACAGTAAAGCGTCATTAATTCGCTTGTTGACAAGCCCGATTTTTCAATAACCGAGTTGTATAATCCGTCCGATTCCCAAAACAGAGCGCGGTATTCTTTTATCGAAGCCATATTCGTCCCTCTTAAAAATAGTCCGTTTTCGTACTATAATATAGTAAAAATAAAAAAATATGTCAACGAATTGTCGAAATATTCTCAAGATTGTTATAATATTTTAAGTAGGTTTAAGGTTTGTGCCTTATTATCTTTGCAAAAGGAAGGTGCGATATGAGAATACTTCTTGCAGAGGATGAAAAAGCGTTGAGCAGAGCGCTTGTTGCCATACTCAAACACAACAACTATTCGGTGGACGCAGTTTACGACGGCGAAGAAGCCCTCGATTATTTACAGAGCGAGGTTTATGACGCGCTCGTTCTCGACGTTATGATGCCGAAACTCGACGGATTCGAGGTGCTCAAAAGATTGCGAGAGCGCGGTAACGCCATTCCCGTGCTTATGCTCACCGCAAAGAGCGACGTTGACGACAAGGTGACGGGGCTCGACCTCGGCGCGGACGATTACCTTACAAAACCGTTCGTCACACAAGAGTTGCTTGCGAGGATTCGCGCAATCACGAGGCGACAGGACGAGTTCAAAGACAACACGCTGTCTTTTTGCGACATTCGCCTCGACAGAGTGTCGTTTGAACTGATTGGCGGCAAAGGGAAAGTGCTTCTCACCTCGAAAGAGTTTCAAATTATGGAAGCGTTTATGCAGTCGCCGGGCAAGGTCATATCCGCCGAACGCTTTATGGAAAAGGTGTGGGGATTTGACAGCGACGCCGAGATAACCGTCGTGTGGACGTATATTTCCTATCTTCGCAAAAAACTCAAACAAATCGGTTCGCAGGCAAATATAAAAGCGGTCAGGAACGTGGGGTACGTGTTGGAGGATAAAAATGATTAAAAAACTGAGAATCAAATTTGTTGCGGTCGCAATGATTGCGACAATGGTCGTGCTTGTTGCCATAATCGGCGGTATAAATGTAAACAACTGGGTTAGAATCACCAAAAATGCCGAGCAAACCCTCGCTATGCTCGTGGAAAACGGCGGCGAATTTCCAAACAAGCCGCCAAAGAAAGAAACGCCCGATAATCAACAGGGAAGTTTTGACACACAACAGGAAGGCACACCGGACGATAAACAGGAAACCCCCGACGGCTTGTCGCCCGAAGCGCCGTATGAAACGAGATATTTCACCGTCACGCTCGACGGCAACGGCAGCGTGATTGCAACCGACACCGACAATATTGCCGCAATCGATCAAGCCAAAGCACAGGAGTACGCCACGTCTTTGTTCGACGCAGGCAAAAACAAGGGCAAAACGGACAATTACAGATATGTCGCAACAACTCTCGACGACGGCAAAACGATGTACGTTTTTCTCGATTGCACAAGGGATTTCAACAACTTCTATGACTTTTTGAAAGCGAGTTGTCTCATCAGCCTTGCGGGCTATGTCCTCGTGTTCGTGCTTGTGGTGTTGCTTTCGGGCGCGGTTATGAAACCCGTTGCCGAAACGTATAAAAAGCAAAAACAGTTTATCACCGACGCTAATCACGAACTCAAAACGCCGCTCACCGTCATCGGCGCGGATTGTGACCTTATGGAATACACCTACGGCGAAAGCGAGTGGACAAAAGGCATAAAAGAGCAGGTTGCAAAACTCACCGAACTCACAAACAAACTCGTGTTCCTTTCAAGAACGGATGAGGAAGGTCGAGTTGCGATGAGCGAATTTTCGTTGAGCGAAGTGGCGCAAGACGCAGTTGCGCCGTATGTTTCGGTGTGCGAAAGCAAGAGCAAGAAATTCGATTTTGACATTGCCGACGGCGTATCCTGCGTGGGCGACGTGAAGAGGACAAAGGAATTGCTCGAATTGCTTTTGGACAATGCGGTGAAGTATTCAGACGATGAGGGCAACATACGTTTTTCGCTTACGCATTCGGGCAAGGGCGGCAAAATCATTGTGTCCAACACGACAAACGGTGTGCCGCAAGGCAATCTCGACATACTCTTCGAGAGGTTTTACAGGCTCGATTCGTCAAGAAACAGCGATACCGGCGGACACGGCATAGGTTTGTCCGTTGCAAAAGCAATTGTTCAGCAGCAAAAGGGCAAAATTACGGCAAATTCGCCCGACGGCAAAAAAATCGTGTTTACCGTACTGTTGTAAATGCAAAAAGCCATTCTGTGAAAACGCGCGAAATATATTGATAGAATGCCGAATTTTCGGCGGAGCGCTACAAAAAATATGTAACAATAAAATAAACACATATATATCGACACATATATCGGAATGAAAGAGGAGAGGCGGCAAGCAAGCCGCCTTTTCGTATGCGAAATCGCAAAAAAGCGAGAGTTGCGCAACGGGGAAGGAATAATTGCGCAAAAAAAACAAAAATAAAAAATTTTCAAAAAAATTACGAAAATCTTTTGAAATTTTTGTTTCGTTTTAGGTTGGCTTGCGACAATATGCACATCAAAGGAACTTAAAAGGTTCGCAAGGAGTGATAAATATGAAGTTTAAGAAAGCATTGATTATCATTGTAGCACTGATCACTGCGATGTGTTTGTGCGTAGGACTTGCGGCGTGCGACGAATCGACTGCCGACACAAGCACAGACACAAGCACGGACGCAAGCACGGATACGGGCACAACACCTCCGACCCCTCCCGACGGTCAACCCGGTGGCGGACCCGACGGACAGCCCGGCGGCGGCGGACAAGGCGGATTTGTCAATCCGGGCGACAATCTCGGCGGTGGCGGCGTAGGCACTATCCCGTCGCAAGTGGATTCGCTCACCGCTGACGGCGTAACCGTATCCGACCTTTCCGACCTCTCGCAAAACGTTTCGTACGAGGGCGCGACGGTCATCGAGGGAAGCGAAGATACGCTCACCATCACGGAAGCGGGCAATTACGTTCTCAAAGGCGAGTTTAAAAACGGCGTGGTCGTGAACGTGGCAAACGGCGAAACGACGCACTTGTTCCTTGACGGCGCAGTCATTTCAAATCAAAACGGAATCGCGCTTTCAAACGTCAATAAGAAATCCGACCTTATCGTTACGCTCGTTTCGGGCAGCGAAAATACGGTATCTAACGCGGGCGACGACGCAAACGCAATCCACGTCAAAGGAAATCTCTACATCAACGGCACGGGCAGTTTGAGCGTGACGAGCGAGAGCAAAAACGCAATCAAGGTTTCAAAATCTCTCGTTATCGTTGACGCGCAAATCACCGTCGAAAGCCAAAATCACGGCATAGCGGCAAGAAGCGTCGAGGCGCAAAACGCGACTATCACCGTAAACGGCGCGGTCAAAGACGGCGTAAACGCCGAGTGCGACGATGCGACCGAGTTCCCCGAAGGATATTCGGAAGGCTACGTTATCTTCAAGAATGTAAACTACACGGCAAGCGTTCAGGGCGACGGAATCCAAGCGGACACGCTCGTGTACATCGACGGCGGCAACGTGAGTATCACAACAAGCGGTACGTTCGTTTCATATTCAACGGAGAATATGGAGGAATACGACCTCGTGGCAGACGATTTTAGATACGTAAAAAGTGGAAGTTCGTACAAGAAAATCGCGAGCGATTCCAACTACTCAACGAGCAAACTGTACGCACTCTCGCAAAGTTGCAAGGGTATAAAGGTTGGCGAAATCAAGTATGAGGATAGCGACGGAAACGAAGTTGTCGTGACCGACGGCGATTATCTCATCGTCATAACGGGCGACGCACAAGTCAACATCGATTCCACCGACGACGCAATCCACGCCAACAGCGGCAACATCCTCGTCGAAAGCGGCGATTTGACACTCAACACCTATGACGACGGTATCACCGCAGACATTTTGGTTGAAATCACGGGCGGCACGATTGACATTGAAAGTTGCTGTGAGGGTATCGAAGGCGCATACGTCAGAATCGGCGGCGGCACAATCTCTGTCACCTCGAGCGACGACGCAATCAACGCGGCAAGCGACGACGAGAGCGTAAAAGAATATATCGTCATCGACGGCGGCACTATCACCGTCGACGCAAGCGGCGACGGACTCGACTCAAACGGAAGCATACTCATAACGGGCGGCACTGTCACCGTATACGGTCCGACAAGCAACGGCGACGGCGCGCTCGACGCGGAAACGGGCATAATCGTTCAAGGCGGCACGCTTGTTGCGCTCGGCACGCTCGGCATGGTGGAAACCCCCTCGACCAACTCTACGCAATACGTCCTCTCGTATGCTCAAAATTCGGCAATCCAAGCGGGTGAAACGCTGTACGTGAAGGATTCGAGCGGCAACGTGATATTGACGATTGAGGCGCAAAAGAGTTGTCAATCCGTCATCGTCAGCACCCTCGATTTCCAAAACGGCGCAACCTACACGATTTCAAACGAATCGGGCGAATTGGCAACGTTCACCATCTCGTCGATTATCACGAGCGTAGGCAGTTCGCAAGCGGGCGGCATGCAGCCTCCGAGCGGTGGTCAAGGCGGACAACCGAACGGCGGACAAACCCCGCCTTCGAGACCGTAACGAACGGTATAAAAACGACGTAAAACTCATAATTTCCCCTAATAAAAAATCCATCTGCAATTGAAGTGCACCCCAAAAGTTGGACAAAAATGTAAAACTTTTGGAGGTGCATTTT